>JAUXWL010000503.1 GCA_030680155.1 Anaerolineales bacterium | reverse complement strand
CCCACGCCGCAGCCGAGGTCCGCGATGCGGGCGTTTGTCGGCGCAACGGATTCGATTTCCGCTTTGATGAGTGCATTCGTTTTATTGAGCGCATCTTCGAGAGATTTCGTGTCTTCCATCCACAGCGAGCGGTGGATATTTTGCGCTTTTTCGCGGAGCGGTCCGCTGAATTTCAGGAAGAGATTGGTGTTCTCATCATAATATGTGCGGACGGAGTCCGTGGTGATAGGCATGGGTAAATTATATCTTGGTAGTGGGGTATAATAGTAGTGCAAAGAGTAGTGCAAAAGGAGAGTGCAATGCGTGCCGTGAAAGAACGAATGAATTTGTATATCACCAAGTCGCTTATGGATGAACTGCGAAAAGCCATTCCTGCCCGCGAGCGAACTCGTTTTGTTGAGGAAGTGTTGGCGCGGGAATTGCGCCGTCGTAAATTAAGGGAAGTGTTGAAGAAATCCTACGGCGCTTGGAAAGACGAAGACCATCCCGAACTGGCAGGCTTTGATGAGATCAATCGTTGGGTGGCAGAAGGCCGGAAAAAATCGACCCGCGATTTTTCCGCCGAGTGGGGGCAGGATGAGTGATTACCTACTCGATACTAATATTTTGATTTTGTATCTGCGAAAGACTGCAGGCTATTATGAACTTCTGGATATGCTTGCGGCTGACGATACCCTGTATATATCAGCAATAACCCGCCTTGAAATCATTCGAGGAATGCGGGATCGCGAACGTGAAGCCACATTCGATATTCTTGACTCGTTGGAGACTATTGAGATTAGTATCGAAATTGCTGATAAAGCGGGCGAATTGATTCGCGTCTGGCGAACTCAAGGTGTTGTTCTGGAAGATGCCGATGCGCTCATTGCTGCCACTGCCCTGCATCACGGGCTTGCGCTTGTCACTACCAATGCAAAATATTTCCCCATGCCTGATCTGGTCGTGTATCAGGCAGATAAATACGGCAAGCTTACTTTGCGTGATTGATAAATTTCAAATAGGAGCACCCATGTCTCACACATCCTTTGTCACCACCACCCGCGGACTGAACCGCGACCTGCCGCCGATGCGTTTGTACGAGAAGGCCAAGAATGGGAAATTTCTCCATGCCTTGCATGTGGCAGTTTTGTTTCAGGCATTGGCTTACTTGAATCGAGTCGGGTAGAATTATTTTATTCGATTCGCTACCGTACAAAAGCACAAAATCGAACCGCCAAGATGCCAAGTACGCCAAGATTTCAAGGTTTTCTTGGCGACCTTGGCGCGCTTGGCGGTAAAAAATCCAAAATGTACGGTAGAGAATTATTCGAGAGGAAAGTTATGAATGTTAATTTCGGATTAACAGCGGATGATTACGCCAAATATCGCGCGGGCTTCCCGGATGAATTCTTCGAGCGTGTCTTCCATGAGGGCATTGTCAAGATTGGCGATGCCCTCGTGGACCTTGGCACAGGCACGGGCACGCTCGCCCGTGGGTTTGCCGCCCGCGGCTGCAATGTCATCGGCGTGGATATTTCGGCGCAATTGCTGGAGCAGGCAAAAGATATTTGTGTGCAGGAGAACCTGGAAATCGAATTCCGTTTTGCCAAAGCTGAGGAGACAGGCTTACCCGACTCATCGTTCGATGTGGTTTCGGCGGGGCAGTGCTGGCACTGGTTCGACCGTCCGAAAGCGGCGGCGGAGGTGCAGCGCATTCTCAAGCCAGAGGGACGCGCGTTGATCGCGCACTTCGATTGGCTTCCACTTGATGGGAATGTGGTGGATGGTACCGAAAAACTTATCCAGAAATACAATCCTGCCTGGTATGACCGTTTTGGAGATAAGACAGGCATCTACCCCGATTGGTTCCGTGATCTTGGTGAAGCGGGTTTTGCGAACATCCAATCCTTTACCTTCGACCTCGATGTGCCCTATACCGATGATGCCTGGCGCGGACGCATCCGCGCGAGTTCGGGGGTGGGGGCCAGCCTTTCGGATGAGGATGTAGTGCGATTCGACTCGGAGTTAAAGTCACTGCTCGAAGGGGCGGAGCAGGTCAAGGTTAAGTCCGAAGCGGGGACGTACCTCGCCTTGAACATCCCGCATCGCGTATTTGTCGTCCATGCAGGAAAGATATAAGTCGAAATTCGCTGTTGTACAATTCATTCAACGGGCGTAAAATAGCCGCAAATCATGTATCACACTGACGAAAGCGATCCAGGTTCTTCTGATAATCCGCCCAGTATCGGCGGATGGGTTGGATTAAAAATGACCATCACGTAGGTGCGTGGAGCGCCCCTGCGTGAACTAAATTCACGCAAGGAGGCTGGCATGCTGAGCATCTACAAGACTACCGAGAACGGGCAGGAAAAACTCGAAACGATCGCGAACGGCGCGTGGGTGAATGTGGTTGACCCGACGCACGAAGAGATCGAAAAGCTGGCGAATTGGGGGATGGACATGGATTACATCAATTACTCGCTCGACCAGGATGAAATGCCGCGCATGGAACGGGATGAAGATTACACCTTCATCCTGCTTCGCATTCCCATCCACCAGCCCGAAAGCGACATCCCTTTTACGACCATGCCGCTGGGCATCATGATCCTCGGCAACAAGATCGTCACGGTCTGCCGTTATGAAAGCGACATTTTCAAATCGCTGACCAACGGCAAATACAAGCAATTGAAAACAGGGAAGCGCTATCGTCTGGCGTTGTATATTTTTCTTGAAACATCGATCCGTTATCTGAGCCTGCTGCGCCAGATCAACCGTTCCATCGAGTTGGTGGAAGATCGTCTGCAAAAATCCACGCAGAACCGCGAGCTGCTCGAACTGCTCAAATATCAAAAAAGCCTGACCTATTTTTCAACCGCCCTGCGCTCCAACGAAGTGATGATGGAACGCGTGCAGCGCACGCAGATCTTCAATTATTATGAAGAAGACCAGGACCTGCTCGAAGATGTGCTCACCGAAAATCAACAAGCCATTCAAATGACCAGCATCAACACCGAGATCCTTTCGAGCATGATGGACGCCTTCGCCTCGATCATCTCCAACAACCTGAACGTCGTCATGAAGGCGCTCGCTGCGCTGACCATCATCCTCAATGTACCCGTCATCGTGGCTTCGTTTTACGGCATGAACGTCCAACTGCCGGGTGAGGGGCATCCGCTGGCGTTCCTTTCCCTGATCGGCATCGCTGTCGGTTTGGGCGCGCTTGCCACGTTCATCTTCTACAAACGCAACTGGTTCTAATGAAAGCTGAATTACTTTTCGATGCCAAAGCTGCGCTGGGCGAAGGTCCCGCGTGGGACGCGAAAACTCAAACCCTGTATTGGGTGGATATCCTTGAAAAAAAAATCCATGCGGGCACAGAACTCCTCACCCAATTGGATGACTTGATCGGATGCCTGGCCCCATGTAAAAACGGGAATCTTATTCTTGGACTAAGCGGAACCGAAGGGCGCGCCTCTTTCGTGGACTTTGACCCTGCCACATCCCAGCAGACCGTTCTCGCCACTCTGACAGAATCTGCCACCAACCGCATCAATGACGGCAAATGCGACCCCGCAGGACGCTTCCTCGCCGGCACGATGGACATGAACGAAAAAGACCCCACCGGCACAGTCTATTCCTTCGATGGCAAAGATGTAAAACCATTACTTGGCGGTGTGACCATCTCCAACGGTTTAGCGTGGAGCCCAGACCATAAAACATTTTATTATATTGACACCCCAACGCGGGAAGTGCGAGCCTTTGATTACGATGTGAAAACGGGTGGAATTGCAAATCCGCGTGCGGCGATTCGCGTGCCTGAAGCATTGGGCTGGCCCGACGGCATGACCTCCGACACCGCAGGCAGCTTATGGATCGCAATGTGGGGCGGAGCCCAGGTGACTCGTTGGAATCCGGGCACGGGTCAATTATTGGAGCAGGTTTCGATGCCCGCCCTGCAACCATCCTCGTGTGTGTTTGGCGGGAAGGATATGAATGAGTTGTTCGTTACTTCTGCGCGAGTAGGCATGAGCGCAGCAGACCTAAAAGAATACCCGCTCTCGGGCGGGTTGTTCAGGGTGCAGACAAAGTTCGAGGGAATGCCGACGTTTGAATTTTTGTAACCTGTAGAGGCGCAGGATTGCCCCGTCCCTACAGTTATAGGGTGAGTGTTTCGCCGTTTTCCCTCAGCCATTTTCTTTTTTCTTTGCAGTCTGAATCCATGGATTCGACCAGTCTCCAGAAGGTTTGCGAATGGTTTTTGACCCGCAAATGGGCCAGTTCATGGAGGATGACATAATCGATCACTTCCAGCGGAGCCATTACCAGCCGCCAGGTGAAATTGATCGTCCCGTTTGCACTGCATGAGCCCCAGCGGGTCCGCGCTGAATTGACCTTGACCTGTTTGGGCGTAAAGCCATGCAAACCTGCATAATATTGAATGCGCTCTGAAAAAATCTGCAACGCCTGTTCTTTATACCAACGAACGAAGGTCTGCTCGCCGCGTGATTGGGCAGTGACGCTGAGGGTGAATCCATCATTGAATTTCAGGCTGGGACGCTGCGCTTTTACGAGACGCAGTTCGTAGCCGCTGCCGAGGAATGGAAATTTCTCCCCATCGGTATATTCCTTTTTGGGAGGGACGATGATGGATTTCAGTTTTTCGCGCGAGCGGCGGATCCAATCCGTTTTTTCGTGAATGAATTGTTCAATATCACGCAGGGCTGCCCGCTTCGGCGCACGGACTGTGAGACTGCCATCCCTTTCGACGATGAGGGCGATCGTGCGGCGTTTGGCGCGGATGAGTTTGTCAATAGGACAGTTCATGGATTCGGCAGGCTTTCTGCGTAAACGACCTTCTTGCTTCCCTTTAACCTGACAAGTTTAGGTTCTCCGAATGTTAACTCTTTAATTTGATACGGTGGATATACCCGGCAATGGCGGGTTGCCTCATTGAATTCGACAAAACACACCCAGGCATCGGCCTTGTTTAGAATCGGATCTTTGCGATAGCTTCCTGCCTGGAAAGTCCAGGATAATCCAAATTTCCTGGCCAATGAGGATGCCTGGGTCTTAACGGCAAGACCAATGGTATTAACATATAAATCGGAATCCCATGACTTTTGTTTTCCGTCATAAACCCGGTAATCCGGCCCCTGAACCTGATGACCCAATTGTTCAAAAACAATTCTGACAGATTCTTCCCCAATTTTGCTGACGAAATGATCGTTTTCGATCTTCTGTAAATTGTATTGATTCGTATCCCGGTAGCCATTGCCAGGAGAGCCGACAGTAGGCGTAACTTGTCTGGCAAAGCTCCTGGCCTTAACGATTAAGGCCGCATCCATAACTACTGTTTGAATTTTTACAAAGTCGCGCATAAAATTTCTCCCTGTTTCAGTTACCTGGTAGGGGATTGGTTGAAAATAATTGCACAGGCATTTAATTGATATATTATCATGGATGGAAATTATTCTCCCATACACAGGGGATGGATTCCGTGGATGTATGGTTGAAGGACTTCTTCAAGGTGGACCACAAAATCGTTTCTGGCGATTCTCGCACGGACGGCGGCTTGCAACTGGCGGATATGGTCGCAGGCGTGATCCGCAATCGTGTCATTGATTTATGGCGGCTGGATTATCGCTAGTCTTATAACAGGTAAACTTATTGCCAATTATGCGATACGGTGTAAATAAAACACCCCCGACTATCCGTATTCCTGGTACGGCAGGCTGCCTCACTTGGCAACCTTGTCAACGGGGGCGGGTAAAACGGTCTTCCGTCCATTGCTGGACGCTTCCGTTTTATTGCGAAGTCAGGATACGAGGAATGATGATGAATGTCCTTCCTTCGCTGCAACAAAGACTTCCGAAGTCTCCGAGACTTCGGAAGTCGCACCGTTGACGACTGGCAACTGCTCGAACTGGAGCGCACGCTGACCAGGGAACTCGGCGAAGGTGATCTGGAAGTGACGCCTGAAAACTTGAAGAAGGTCTTCGCCCACACCGCCGATAGTTTTCTCGGCTTGGTACGACAGGTGTTGGATATGCAAATCCTGCCCGATTACAAGGATTTGGTGGCGCGGCAGTTTGAAACCTATGTGACCCAGCACAATTACAACGCCGACCAGATTCGCTTTTTGCGCGCCGTGCAGAGTGTGTTCTTGCAGAAGCGCCATCTCGAAACGGCGGATTTATACGACGCACCCGCTTTGGTTGGATTTGGGCAGGATGCCGTAGAACACTGGTTCACGGAAAATGAAGTAAAAGAAGTGGTTGATTTTGCGAACAGACTGGCGGTATAATCGTTTTACAGTTATCGTTCGATAAAGGAGACGTAAAATGGAAGCCTTGACCACAATTTCCACCAAATACCAGATCATGATCCCGCGGGAAGTTCGGGAGCAGTTCAATCTAAAGCCTGGACAGAAGGTGATGTTCATTCCCTACAAGAACTCCATTCGTCTTGTCATTGTCCCATCCATCAAAGACGCGCGGGGAATATTCAAGGGAATGAATACCGACAACATTCGCGAAGAAGTTGACGAGGAGCGATAATGAACGTTGTCGATTCATCGGGCTGGATCGAGTATTTCACTGCTGGCAGGAATGCGGATTTTTTCTCCAAGCCCATTCGCGATGTGGATAACCTGATCGTCCCAACGATTTGCATTTACGAAGTCTTCAAACGCCTGCTGGCGGAGCGGGATGAAGATTCCGCCCTGCTCTCGGTGGGACTGATGTCATACGGGCGCGAAGTGGAGTTGGATCGCAATATCGCCATTGATGCGGCGCAAATTTCGCGAGAATCGAAACTTGCCATGGCAGACAGCATTATCCTTGCCACCGCCCGTGCTCACAACGCGACATTGTGGACACAGGATGAGCACTTCAAAGATATCGAGGGCGTGAAGTATATTGAGAAGAAAGGATGACACAGAACTCCGAGTTCTCGGAGAACTCGGAGTTCTGGAGGCATCAACGACTGGCAGCTGCTCGAACTGGAGCGCGCGTTGACCAAAGAACTCGGCGAAGGTGACTTGGAAGTGACCCCAGAAAACTTGAAGAAGGTTTTCGCGCACACCGCTGACAGTTTTCTCGGTTTGGTGCGCCAGGCGCTGGACATGCAAACCCTGCCCGATTACAAGGATTTAGTGGCGCGGCAGTTTGAAACCTATGTGACCCAGCACAACTACAATGCCGACCAGACGGAAGCGCAAGAATGGACGGAGCAGGTCTTTATTGTGCGTTCGGAACGCTATCGACAGGCGATACAGAAGGGGTTGGACGGACGCCTGCAACGCGCCACAGATAAATTGCGGACGCTGACGCCACCACCGGGTCGCGGCAAGCGTCAAATTCAAGAGGAAACGGAGTTGACGAAGGCGGCGGATGCCATTTTGAAGGCGCACACGGTCACAGGATTGCTGACCTACACCTTTGAACGCCAGGAAAAACGCCAAACCAAGTACCTCGGACGGGGATGCGGCAATGCCGAGCGTCCCACACACGAGGTTGTGACCGTGCGCTGCCAAATCACTGCCGTCATCCGACAAGAGGAAGCCATTACGGCTCTCCAGAAAACGTTCGGCTGGCGCGCGTATGTCACCAATGCTCCCGCAGAACAACTGACGCTGGAACAGGCGGTTTTGACCTATCGGGATGAAT
>JAUXWL010000499.1 GCA_030680155.1 Anaerolineales bacterium | reverse complement strand
AAAGACGCAACGCCGCAAGGCTTTTTTAGGATTGCCCCTGCGCCAGATGGTACTCTTGCCGATTCCGTCGGGGAAAGGTCAACATCTTAGCGTCTTGGCGGCTTTGCGTTGAGATTGTTAGATTCAGATTTGGAATTGCTGCTTTCTGGACGAGCTCCTTGAAACTACGTAAGAGCCTTGAATTAAATCGTATTGCTGATGTTGTCAAAAACATCGCTGATAAGCGGACCAAAGGCGATTAATGCTGCAAAAACAACCATGGCAACCAAAACAAGAATGAACGCATGACTCCACTGCAAAAAACCAATTAAACACGAAGGTCACTAAGGAACACCAAGTAAGAGCCTATCAACCTTCGTGTACTTCGTGTCCTCGCGCCCTGCGGGTTGTGTTTGAAGACCTTCTTGCAGTGGAGTCACTGACAATAGTGACAAAAAGAACAAATTATCTCCATCCCCGTGAACCTGTTTTCTGTGGTTAAATTGCATTGTCAATCAACTACAAAAACACGGTGATAATCATGCTCATACACTCTGCATCCCAACTCCTTACTCTCGCAGGCGGACCCCAACGCGGAAAATCCCTCGGCTCACTTGGCGTAATCGAACATGGAGCGATACTCATCCGCGATGAGAAGATCGTCGCCGTCGGTACCACCGAGGAACTCCGCAGCGCCTACCCGGATGAACCCACCCTCGATGCAAATCGCTGTGTTGTCATGCCAGGTTTTGTAGACCCGCACACCCACCTGATCTGGGCGGGAGATCGCGCCGATGAATTCGAAAAGAAAATGGCGGGCACACCCTATCTTGATATCCTCGCTGCGGGCGGCGGCATCCTTTCCACAGTGAAAGCCACACGCACTGCCAGCATCGAAAAACTTATGGCAGAAACGCGCCCGCGCATGTTACGCATGTTCCGCAACGGCACCACCACCGCCGAAGCAAAAACGGGCTACGGCTTGCAAGCCGCCACTGAACTACGCCTGCTCAAAGCCCTGCTCGCACTCCACGACGAAAGCCCGCTCGACCTCGTCTTCACCTTCCTCGGCGCGCACGCCATCCCTCCCGAATACAAGGACAACTCCCAGGGCTACACCGACGAGATCACCACCACCATGCTGCCCATGCTCAAAGAATGGTGGGAGACGCATGCCCCGCGCCTGGAATTGCCCTTTGTGGATGTCTTCTGTGAGACAAAAGCCTTCACCCTCGAACAATCGCGTCAGATTCTGACCCGGGCCGGGTCGCTGGGATTCCCGCTCAAGATCCACGCTGACGAATTCGACAACCTCGGCGGCGCATCTCTCGCAGCGGAGTTGAATGCTGCGTCGGCAGACCATCTCGTCGTCACGTCTGATGCGGATATTCAGGCGTTGGGCAAATCTGATACAGTCGCAGTCGCCCTGCCCTGCACCCCGTTCGGTCTTGCTGAATCCCATTACACACCCGCCAAAAAACTGCTCGCAGCTGATGCCATGCTCGCCATCGCCACAGACTGCAACCCCGGCACTTCGTGGAACGAGTCCATGCAGTTTGCAATCGCGCTGGCGTGTCGCTATATGAAATTAACACCAGCCCAGGCGATTGCCGCCTCCACCATCAATTCAGCGCACGCCATCCGCAAAGCGGATGTGATCGGCTCGCTGGAACTCGGCAAACAAGCGGACATGCTCATCCTGTCTGTTTCGGACTACCGCCAGGTCGGCTATCGCTATGGGACAAACCTCGTGAAGCAGGTCATCAAACGCGGGCAGGTCTACTCCGTGGATGTAGGATATTATAGAACGGCATAACAGAGACCTTCTCAATGGATAGCAAGTGGCTCATCTTCGCAATTATTCTCATTGCCAATGCTGCGATTGCATTGGCTATTGCGTTGATTCTGCTGCGCCGTCCTGCCAAGCCCGGCATCCGCTCCATGACCTTTATGCTTCTTGGGCTGGGTATCTGGTCATTTTCTTATGCAATGATCACAATCTCGGCAACACTTGAGGGAAAGATCCTGTGGCTTAGGTTGGAAAACATCGGCATCCTTTCGGTACCGTTGATGTGGTTCTTTTTTTCGCTGAAATACACCAGGCTGGATAAGCGGCTGACGGGCAAGCCTGTACAATTATTTTTCTGGATCCTGCCTGTCGTTTCCCTGATCTTTATTTTTTCCGATAACTGGTTCCATCTCTTTTATTCTTCCGTGCATGTCGCATCCGAAACTGGCGGACCGCTGATCATCAGCCGCGGATTTGTGTACTGGCTTGCATGTACCCAGGCATATCTGCTGATCCTGGGAGGGATGATTGTATTGGTACGGCGGTTCATCCAGTCTCGCCTTACGTATCGCCGGCAGACACCCTACCTGATCGGGTCGGTGCTGGTGCCTTTCGCCTTAAATATCATCTATCAGGTAAACCCCGCCATTCTCCCCATTTTCTCCAGCCCGGTGGACCTGACCCCGCTTTCGTTCAATATCACTGCGATTTTGCTTGCGACAAGCATCTTCGGGTTGCGCCTGTTCGATCTGGTTCCCATTGCCCGCGATACTGTTCTGGAATACATTCCCGAATTGGTCTTCGTCGTAGACGCCCATGACCGCGTCATTGACGCAAATGTAATTGCGCAGAAATGGCTGGGCAAATCCTTAAAAGAGATCGAGGGGCAGGACCCCATAGAAGTATTCAAAAAATGGCCCCAATTCCTCAACCGCTTCTTCTTCACGGAACGCTCGCGTGAGGAAGTCGAGATCCTTGGCAATCCGCCACACACACTGGAAATTGTTGTCACCCCGATCTATAACCGCCTGAAAAACCTGGAAGGACGGGTAATCGTAGCGCGTGACATTACCGAGCGGAAACTGTTGGAGAACAAATTGAAGGCAGTGAATCAATCCCTTCAGAAGCAGTTGAACGAAAACGAACGACTGCGCCTCCAACTTCAGGAACAAGCCATCCGCGACCCGTTGACGGGGGTCTTTAACCGCCGCTTTTTCTCCGAAGCGCTGGATAAGGAAACCGCGCGGGCAGAGCGCGAGAACACCACATGCTCCATTCTCATCCTGGATGTAGACCTCTTCAAAAAATTCAACGACACCTACGGGCATAAATGCGGCGACATTGTTTTGCAATCTCTGGCAGGCATGCTGGTTCAAAACACGCGCCGCAGCGACATCGTCTGTAGATATGGCGGCGAGGAATTCGTTATCCTCATGACAAACACACATACAAACTCTGCCTGCGAACGCGCTGAATCCCTCCGAAAACAGTTCGAGGAAATGAAAATTGCATTCGACGGTAAACTGCTGACCAGCACCTTCTCAGCCGGCGTCGCCTCCTGCCCGGAGCATTCCATCAACAGCGAGCAGCTTTTGGTACTGGCAGATAATGCCTTATACCAATCGAAAGCGCGGGGGCGCAACTGCGTGTCCGTTTACTCGCCGAAAAACAATTTTTCATTCCCCGCTGATTAAACACAAACACAACTATATTTTAGGAGACCCTCATGCAAATTGACATTATCGGCGTCCCCATCGACCTCGGCGCCGACCGCCGCGGCGTGGATATGGGACCCAGCGCGATTCGGTACGCGCACCTGCAAGGCAAACTCGAAGAACTCGGCTACACCGTCCGTGATGAAGGCAATGTAGAAGTACCCATTGCCGAAATGTGCAGCATCACCAACCCCAAAATGAAATACATCGACTGCATCATCCCAATGGCGCGGCGCGTTTCAGGCGCAGTATCCACCTCGATACAGGCTGGCAACTTTCCGCTTGTATTGGGAGGCGATCACAGCCTCTCCATCGGCTCGGTACGCGGCGCGTCCCGCAATCGCAAACTCGGAGTCATCTGGATCGATGCGCATGGCGATTTCAACACCGGCGAAACCACCCCGTCAGGCAACATCCACGGCATGTCGCTGGCCCTGCTTGCCGGACAGGGCGACCCCAACCTCGTCCAATTGTGGGATGAGCCAACACCAGTCATTGACCCGAAAAATATCGCCATCATCGGCGCGCGCGATCTCGACGAAGGTGAAAAAGCGAATCTGCGTGAAGCGGGCGCAATGGTGATGAGCATGGAACAGATCGACCGCTACGGCATGGTCACCGTTGTCGAAAAAGCCATCGAACGCATCAGCCGCGATGTGGACGGCATCTTCCTTTCGCTCGACCTCGACGCGCTCGACCCGCAACATGCGCCGGGCGTCGGCACGCCCGTCCCTGCTGGCTTGAATCAACGTGAGGTACATCTCGCCTGCGAACTCATCTCAGAAACCGGCAAACTCATCGGCATGGACCTGGTCGAAGTCAACCCGATCCTCGATGTGCAAAATCAAACCGCCGCGCTCGCCGTCGAGTTCGCCCTCTCTGCACTCGGACGCCGCATTTGGAATGGGAACCTATGAAACCGACTCTCTCAGACCTCGAACGACTCGCCCGCGAAGCAGGATCCATTCTGCGGGATGGATACGACCAGGAGCACACGGTTCATTACAAAGGGATCATTGATCTGGTTACTGAAACAGACCACGCCTCTGAAGCATTCTTAATCGGCGAGATCAATGCCCACTTTCCCGGCGGCCATATCATCGCGGAGGAAAGCGGCGAGACCTTCGGACAGAATAACGACATCTGGTACATCGATCCGCTCGATGGCACGGTCAATTATGCGCATCACATCCCCATCTTCTGCGTCTCGATCGGATTCGCTTCCAATGGCGTGATGAATCTTGCCGCCGTCTATGACCCGATGCGCGACGAAATGTTCACCGCTGAACGCGGCAAAGGCGCATACCTGAACGGCAAACGGATGCAAATATCCAACACCACCGAGCTGGGCAAAAGCCTGCTCGTGACCGGCTTCCCCTACGACACCTGGGACACCGAACTGGACAATTTCAAATACTTTGAGCGCCTCGGTAAAAAGACACAGGGCGTGCGCCGCCTCGGTTCCGCCGCGTTGGACGCCTGCTATGTCGGCGCGGGCCGCTTTGACGGTTTCTGGGAATTCAAACTCAAACCCTGGGATGTGGCTGCCGCCGGACTCATCGCCGAGGAAGGCGGAGCAAAAGTAACGGCAATTGATGGGCGTGCGGATTTCCTCTCTGCGCCACTTTCCATCCTCGCCGCCACACCGGGGATTTATGAACAAGTCAAGGAACAGTTGAAATAGCAAAAATCGGACGGTTTATGCCGTCCGATTTTTTTTCGATCATTTGTGGGCCCAGCAGGATTCGAACCTGCAACCAAAGCGTTATGAGCACTCTGCTCTGCCGTTGAGCTATAGGCCCGTTTCAGGAAGAATAACCAGTAATCAGTGCGCCAGTACTCGTTACTGGAAACTGATTACTGGTCACTGAACACAGAGCGGGAGATGGGATTCGAACCCACGAATATCAGCTTGGAAGGCTGATGCCTTACCACTTGGCGACTCCCGCAAGACGCCCACCATTTTACTTGCTTGCGTACCGTCAGTCAAGCGCCTTGACCGTCACCGTACAATACAGTAAAATAACGCCCGCTTAAACAATGCTCTCGTAGCTCAGTGGATTAGAGCGCTTGCTTGCGGAGCAATAGGTCGCAGGTTCGAGTCCTGCCGGGAGCACCACAAACCGTCTTTCGAAAGAAGGGCGGTTTTCTGTTTCCATAGTCTGCACGCCCCATCGAGGGATAATCCGAGTCCTGCCGGGAGCACCACGAACCGTCTTTCGAATGAAAGGCGGTTTTCTCTTATGCATAGACCGCACGCCCAATCGAGTGATAATCCGAGTCCGGCCGGGAGCGCCACAAACCGTCTTTCGCATGAAAGGCGGTTTTATCTTTTGCATAGTCTGCACGCCCCATCGAGGGATAATCCGAGTCCTGCCGGGAGCGCCACGAACCGTCTTTCGAAGGAAAGGCGGTTTTCTGTTT
>JAUXWL010000486.1 GCA_030680155.1 Anaerolineales bacterium | reverse complement strand
GTGTATGTCAGCACCCCGATGAGGAGTAGAAAAGGAAAGAGCCATGATCTGTTTTTCATGGCTCTGATTATATACTGCTATGGATGATGGTTAATGGATCATGGATGGCGAACCATTAACCATCATCCATTAACCATCTTTTACCGCCCATAAGGATACCAGTAATCCTTATCCTCCATATTGAAATCCCAGTGGACGTGTTTCGTCTCGCGGAATTGTTCGAGACCTTCTTCACCGAGTTCGCGCGCGCCGCCGGAGTATTTCATCCCGCCGAAGGGACCTGCGTAATGGTCGGTCAGCGGGTCGTTGATCCAGATCGTACCTGCTTTCACGTCGTCGAAGAATTGTTTGATCTTCTTCGGGTCGTTCGAAATTAATACCGCGCCCAAACCGTATTTGCAGTCGTTGGTGAGTTTCACGGCTTCGTCGAAGGTTGTGTATTCCATCAACGGCACAGCAGGACCAAATGTCTCTTCACGCATGATGACCATCGAATGATCCACGCCTGAAAGCACGGTCGGTTCGTGGAAGAAGCCCTTGCTCAAATTCGCAGGTCTGCCACCGCCGACGAGGATTTTCGCGCCGCGTTCCTTCGCATCCGCAATGTGACTTTCAAATTTGGCGCGGTAGGTCTCGCCGATCATCGGTCCCATGTCGGTGGTGGGTTCAAGACCCGAACCCAGCCGCAGGGTTTTGATATGCTCCACAATGGCTTCGGTGAATTTCGCCGCGCCGCGCCTCGGCAGATACACGCGCTCGGTGCTGGTGCAGACTTGTCCCGCGTTGATGAGAGCCGCATACGCCACAGCCTTCGCCGCAATTTCTGGGTCAGCATCTTCCGCGATGACAGTGGCATCCTTACCGCCGAGTTCGAGATGCAATTTTTTCATCATCGGCGCGGCGATGGAGGCGATTCTTTGTCCCGTTGCGAGGCTTCCCGTAAAGGCGATCACAGGTACATCAGGGTGGCTGACGAGCGGCTCACCCGTCTCGGAGCCGTAACCCGTTACCACATTGACTACGCCAGCGGGTAGGTGGTCGAAACAATGTTCGGCCAGATACAGCGCGGTCAGCGGCGTCATTTCGGAGGGTTTGATCACCACGGTGTTGCCTGCCGCCAACGCGGGAGCAACTTTCCACGCAAGCAAAAGAAGCGGAAAATTCCACGGGACAATACAGCCCACCACACCGTACGGTTCCTTGATAATGAAATTGAATTGCGAAGGCGATCCCGCCGCCAAAACACTCCCGCGATGATGCCGCCCCAACTCGGCGTAGTAACGGAAGGTGTTCAACACCCACTCCACTTCTTCGTCATTTTCGGAGTACGGCTTGCCTTCCTCCAACGTCAGCAGGCGGACGATTTCCTCGCGGTGTTTGTGGACTTTCTCTGCGACTTCGTGCAGGAGATTTGCGCGTTCGTTTGCGCCCATCTTGCGCCACGCTTCAAACGCGGACCTGGCGGCTGTTACCGCCGCTTCGACATCTTGCGGCGTCCCACGCGGGACACTGTCCAATATCTCCTCCGTAGCAGGGTTCTGGACTTGAATTTCTTCCTTCGCATTTCCATTCGTGAACGTACCATTGATATACATCGGGCGCATGGTGGGGAGACTCCTTCCTCGTTTGGGTGAATTTCAAAACGTAATGCGTAATACGTAATGCGTGATCCGTAATTTACGCATCACGCATTACGCATCATCCGCATTTGGCATCTGCGACTCTTCGATCAAATCCTTCGGTGTCGCCGCCCCGCAACTGGGACAAATATACTTATGCTCCACTGGGATGTACGAGCGGGTGCAGAACGGACAAGTGATGGGCATCGGCTCTTTCGGCACTTCCTTGATGACTTCCTTTGTCACCTCGCGGGTTTCCACGCGAGTCCTGCCGCCGCCACCGAGGATGAGAATATCCCCGCCTCCGCTGGATGAACTACTGGGCAGGGAGGATGATCTCTTTGCAACTGCACCGCCGACCAAGCCTCCGCCCAATCCGCTGCTTTTCGAAGATGGCTTCGCTGACCCCGACGATTTGGAAGACGATTTGCTTCTCGATGAAGAAGACTTTGATGACCCGCCCTTCATGTTTCCCAATGCCAGGAACAGCACCGCAATAATAACCACCGCCGCCAAGGTGACAAATACAATGATGGCGGTCAGTCGAATCGCACGCGGGATGTTGTACAACTCGTAGCCATAGCTGAATAGAAATACGCCGCCCACATAGAACGGCGCAAGTACCAGCATTAAGATATTTCCCAAATCCTGACTCAAACTTTCCTCAAGATAGGTTTGGTAGCCGATGAAAATAATCAATGCCAGCGTCGCCAGCGCGATCAACCCGCCGGGAATGAGGATATGCAGCGGCTTGCCGGGCTTGGTTTCATCGTGGTCATACTCATAAACTTCGTGCGTCTTCGCGCGCATCTCACGCGCCTTGTACTCCGATTGTGGCATGGTTTCTCTCTCTCCTTCATTTCCCCTCTCCCTCATGGGAGAGGGGTTAGGGGTGAGGGTGGGATGGTGAGGGACTCACTCGCTCAAGTCCTTCGCCATCGACTCCATTTGCGCGAGGATCGCGGCGACTTGTCCGCTGGAGACGTTGACGCGGTACATGTGCCTAAATCCGTCGCCGAGCATTATTTTAACTGTACGCCACGAACCCAATTGAGGTTGCATCTGTCCCAGCGGAATTAGATCCACAGCCTGCTTCCATTGGGGACGATTCCGCTCATAGTCGCCGAGCAGGTCCAACGTCGAGGAGCGAAGCGGGAAGAGGTGAGTCACCTCCACCCAGCGGGCATCCTGCTCACTGTCCAACAGCCAGCGCGCGAACAGCCATGCCGCGAGTTGTTCTTCGTCGGTCGAATCCAGGATCACATACGATGAACCATACACCGCGAGTACGCCGCCATCTTCACCGGGGAAAGGAATGACGGTCCATTTGTCTGTGCTGGCGGCGCTGGCAAACGCGCGTGACGCATTCGGCAGGCTGCCCAAGCCGACGGTGATGAACAATGCCTCGCGACTGGTGAACGGGGTAAACGGACCCGTCTCAGAGCCTTGCCATGCGCAACTGGTTTCAGAAAGTTCACGCAGATATTTGAAGGCATCCATGTTGCCGGGTGCGAGAAAACGATAATTACCCTCTTCCAAAACACCGCCGCCAAAGGCAAGCATCCATGAGTAGGCGGTCATCGGCTCGGTATCCACCAGCCAGCCGCCAAGCGCATCGTTTTGCGCCGAATCATCCTTCAACAAGGAAGCCCGCGCGCCGCAGGCTTGCTCACGAAAATCTTCAGGGGTCTCTGGCGCAGAATCAAAACCAAGTTCATTTGCCCAGGTTTCATTCCATAGCAGCACTTGCGCCGTGCGCTGGGCAGGCACGCCCACCCGCGCATCGCCCGCCGTATCCTGTTCCCAAAATGCAATGGGGATATCGAGCGAGTCAATTCCATATTTGGGGTCGTCCACATAGTCTGTCAAGTCAGTCACCACGCCGTTCGCGAACCATTCCTGCGCGTGTTCGGGCAGTGCGATCACCATGTCGGGTTTTTCTGTCGTCGGCAGGGAAGCGGTCACAGATTCATACAGCCCCGCAAAACTCACTTGACTCTGCACAGCGACCTTGATGCCCCACTCGTTCTCCGTGTTGAATTGCCTGACCAATGACTCGAACAGACTCTGCTCGACGTCATACCACGGCGTCCAGACGGTGATCTCGAGCCCGTTCAACGCTTCTTCCTTGACGTTGAGCCTGCTCGCTGTTTCGACGGCTGGCGCCACCGTTGGAGTTTTTCCTCCGCCCTGCGTAGCAGACGGTTCGACAGCGGCGGTGGGTGTTTCTCCCGCTCCGCAAGCGCTAATCAGAATGGATGTGATAAAGAGTAGGGTGAGTAGTTTTTTCATTATTTTTCTTGATGATATCCGGAGTGCAGACTTCAGTCTGCATCTTGAGGATGTGGTTACGGCATCATAACCATGAACGGCACGGGAGTAAACACCAAAAGGAAGACAATGATCATCGTGTAAGCGACCAATCGTCGGCTGGGATCGAGCGTGGTGATCTGGTCAAGCGGCTGTGCGTTCACGCGTCCCAGCCAGAAGAGCAGGGCGGCCCATAGCCACCATCCGCTCCAGGAAATCCCAAGCACGATCATCAACCCGATGATAAATGGAAACCCCTTGCGGGCTTTTTCTCCGAACAATGCATAAATGATATGCCCGCCGTCCAGCGTGCCGGCCGGGATGAGGTTTAAGGCTGTGACGAGTATCCCCGCCCAACCAGCGAATGCAACGGGGTGAATGAACACGTCCAACCCGCCAACGGGGACGGGCTGACCCGTGAAGAAATATTGCAGCCAGTAGAGAATTCCCTGCGGCTCCACAGGTGCAGGGAGGAGCTGCCCGAAGGTGGCGTACTTCGCAAACAAATAAAGCAGCGAATTGCCTTCGAGGAAACTGTTCGGGCTTGGATCAATCGTTCCAAGTTCGGAAAGCGACAATCCCAGAAACAACACAGGGATTGCAATGACCAGCCCCGCAATGGGACCCGCCACGCCGATATCAAAAAGAATGCGTTTGTTCTTTGGAATTCCACGCATCAAGATCGCCGCGCCCATCGTCCCCAGCGGACTGAGCGGGAAGGGAATGAAATACGGCAGGGTGGCGGGCGTTTTGTGATAGCGGCTCATGAAGTAATGACCGAGTTCATGCGCAACTAATATTCCCAACAGACTCAGCGCGAAGGGCCAGCCTGTGAAAATACTCTTTGCCAACGCCAGCAATTGCCCCGCAACATCATTGGGCATGGGACCTTCAGGCTGTGCGCCCGCCAGCATTACGCTGAACACCGTCAACACGAACAGGATGATGTTCGTGGAAATCTTGTCCTTTTCGGGTTCGGGTTGTTTTGCTGTGAGATAGATGACTTGCCGCCCCTCTTCCATGCGGAACAACGGCGTGACGTTGTATTGGCTCAGGGATTCAGCCAGTTGGTCGTATAACTCTGCCGAGTCTTCATTTGTTACCAATTCCCCGCGATAGCGCAGAAAGAAACCCTTGCGCGGGTCTTCACTGGTCACGTCTTCAATGCGGAAGACGCGCGCGACAAGCCTTGTTAATAATTCAGGTTCAGGAAAAGACATTTGAGACACCTTTGGTTTGTAACTATTCAGCTATGGAGAATGGACGTTGGAGGATAAAAACAATCAACTGTCTATCATCCAACGTCCATCAAGTAGGCGGGAGTGGATGGGAGTCGAACCCACCGCGGCCTGCAACGCAACCCGCCACAGGTTTTGAAGACCAGGAAGCCCACCAGGACCTAACCACTCCCGCCGGCAAGGATAACCGAAGGGGAAAAGGATTGCAAGAAGGATTATTAGGGATGATTAAGGTCGTTATTACTTTTGTGAAGGCACTTCAAACTTAATCGTGGATTGTTCCATCTGGCATGGTTGCATTTTTCAGGGATGCACCGGCCCAGCCGTAAGCTGACAAGATGGCGCCTTTGAGACTGGCGCATTCCAATTTGGCATTGTGCAATAGGGCTTCTCTCAGGTCAGCACGTTCCAAATTTGCGAACTGTAGAATAGCTTTGCTCAGATTCACACTTTGCAGATTGGTGTCGTTTAGGTTGATACCTTGAAGGTGGGCGCCGGTCAGATCGGCTCCGTTTAGATAAATAACAGGATTAGTTGCATTAATAAGTCCTGCTTCATTAAGGAAAAGTAACACATCTCCTTTACGCCTCCCATCCAACCCTCGCAACACAGTAAGTGTTCGTATCCTTACAACATCCCGTACTTCTTTATTTTTTGTGGTTCGTAATTTATCTTTAAGTAATAATTCTGCCATTCGGTCAAGATAGGACTGAAGTGCAACCTCTTGTTGGCGGTCGGTTGCAATTTCACGTTCAAGTTGTGCGCGACTTTCTGCGAGTTTGCGTTCAACGGCACGCTCAGATCGGTTCAATAGAAATGCCCCAATTGCCAAGACCAATGGAATTATCAATAATTCCATCCAATCCCATAAGGTTTTTGTCTCAAAGCCGGTATTTTTAGCTTTTACAGTTTCCGCAATAATGTATATTAATCCTGCGCCAATAATTGTGAGGCTCGCATATAAAAAGTATTGTTTCCATCGTGAGTTCATATAACCTCGCTTGTTGAGTGGATTTTAGCATGAGTCAAGGTTTGTATAAAACCGTGGAATGGCTGTCGAATTTTTTTTGAACGTGTAAAAAGATACCCAACGGGGAAACGGACGACCAAACGTCTTAAAAAATAAAACCGTCCTCCCGGTAGGACGTTTTGTCGTACTGCTGTCGGGGCGAGAGGATTTGTACCATCCCCTCAATGGGGAAACGGACGCCTATATTTCTTGTTAAACAAAAAAACGTCCTCCCGGTAGGACGTTTTGTCGTACTGCTGTCGGGGCGAGAGGATTTGAACCTCCGACCTCTTGCACCCCATGCAAGCGCGCTAGCCGGGCTGCGCCACGCCCCGATTGAGCGATGCGGATTATATCCGCGTTTTCCCAATCGTGCAAACCCAATTTTGCTTTTGTATCGCTTGTCTCATAAATGAGTAAACTTTTTGCTGAAAATTGCGAGTGAAAAATGTAACTTTTGTTTACCAAATTATGCGATACTATGTAATTCTCATCCTAAAGCCCGCGCGCATCCCTTCGCCTTTATGCTAAAATAGGCGTACTTGGAGTTCCCTATGTCTGAAATGATAGAAGTAATGATCGATAGCATCCGCGTGCATTTAATGCAGCCCCAACGCGTGGTTGTGCTTAAGCAGGTAAACACCGAGCGCTATCTCACCATTTGGGTTGGGCCGTACGAAGCAGAGGCGATCACCGTCGCCTTGCAGGAAGTGGAAATGATCCGCCCGCTCACACACGACCTGCTCCGCAATGTATTCAAATCCTTCAACGCCCGCATCGTCCGTGTGGAGATCGTCAAATTGCAGGATGACATCTTCTTCGGCAACATCATCGCAGAGGTTGATGGACGCGAAATCCACATCGACTCCCGACCCTCTGATGCGATCGCGATTGCTGTGCGTGCGCACGTCCCCATCCTTGTTCATCAAAGCGTCATGGAATCCGCAGGGATGGAACCAGACCGCGAGGTTTCCGAAAGCAGCCAAGCCCCCCACAGGGAACCACCGCCACCCCTTTCCGAAGACGCCAGTGACCGCTTATCCGTCTTCAAGGATTTTCTCGACAAACTGGATATTGACAACCCCGACAAGGACAAGCCCGATTCACCCTCCGCCTGAACCTGATTCACCCACATGACAGACTACTACCCCGAAGAATCCACCGCCCCCGCCAACCTAGGCGTACCGCACAACCGCGAAGCCGAGGAAGCCGTTGTGGGGGCGGTGCTGATTAACCCCGAAGTGTATTACGACATCGCCCAGTTCCTCTCGGCGGATGATTTTTACATCCACCGCAACAAATGGATCTGGGAGGCATTCATCCGCCTGCACGAACAACGCCGCCCCGTAGACATGTTGACTCTCTCCGAAGAATTGGAACGCAACGGTCAACTGGCGGAAATTGGCGGCTCGGCATATCTCACGTCGCTGATCAATCAAGTCCCCACCTCACTCAACGCAGAATCCTATGGACGCATTGTGGAGGAACACTCCCTGCGCCGCAGGATGATTGTCGCGGCGAACCAGATCGCATCGCTGGCCTATAAAGGCGAAGATAATATTGACATTGTGATGGGCGAGGCGGAGAAAGCCGTCTTTGGCGTGAGCGAACGACGCGCCAAACGCGATGTCACCGCCATCCGTTCGGTCCTCTCGGAATATTACGACCGCATTGACGACCTCTCGAAACGCCCCGAAGATTTCCATGGCGTGCCGACAGGCTTTTACGACCTTGATAAGATACTCAACGGCTTACAACCACAGGATTTGTTGATCGTGGCGGGTCGTCCGGGTCAGGGTAAGACGGGCTTTCTGCTTTCGATTGCCAAGAATGCAGGGCTGACCCACAAAAAGCATGTGGCCATCTTTTCGTTGGAAATGTCCAATGAGCAGGTGGTGCAGCGTTTGATCGCCCAGGAAACGGGTATTGACTCACAGCGCCTGCGTACGGGTAAATTGCTCGAAAACGAATGGCCCCTGTTTACCCATGCCATTGAAGTATTTTCCGACACGCATATTTATCTCGACGATACGCCCGCCATCACCCCCTTGCAATTGCGGACAAAGTGCCGCCGCCTGCACATGGAGTATGGACTTGACCTCGTCATTGTGGATTACCTCCAGTTGATGGGCGGCGATACCCGCACCGATAACCGTGTGCAGGAAGTTTCGCAAATTTCGCGCAGTCTCAAAGTGCTGGCGCGCGAGTTGAATGTGCCCGTCCTCACCGCCGCACAGTTGAGCCGCGCTGTGGAGCAACGCACAGACAAACGTCCCATGCTCTCGGATCTGAGAGAGTCAGGATGTCTGACAGGGGATACGCTTATTGCATTGGAGAATGGTCAACAAGTTCCCATTCGTGACCTCGAAGGAAAATCCGGATTCAATATTTTAGCTTTGAATGAGGAGACTCTTAAATTGGAAACAATGCCGGTAAGCCGGGCATTGTTTACAGGCATCAAGCCTGTTTACAAAATGAAAACCCGTTTGGGCAGGGAAATTCGCGCAACAGGCAACCATCAATTCCTGACGGTTCATGGCTGGAAACGATTGGATCAATTACAGTCAGGCGTCCATCTTGCCCTGCCCAGGCGTTTTCCAGTTCATCACAAGACGCAGACCATGCCCAACGCTGAACTAGCGCTATTGGGGCATTTAATTGGTGACGGATGCACCCTGCCGAGGCATGTCATTCAATACACTACGCGGGAGAAAGACCTGGCTCAAATCGTGTCTTCACTTGCAGTTGAAGTATTCAAAGATGAAGTTGCGCCGCGCATTTCCCCTGAAAAGCAGTGGTATCAGGTGTATCTCAGTTCTACCCGGCATCATACGCATCGTGTCCATGGCGCTGTGACAGAATGGCTTGAAGAGTTGGGCATTTTTGGTTTGCGTTCTTATGAAAAACGAATCCCGCTGCAGGTTTTCGAGCAGCCAGAGCATGCCATTGGCATTTTCCTTCGTCATCTGTGGGCAACGGATGGGAGCATTCAACTGATCAAGGGAATGAAGACCCGACCCATTGCCTATTACGCGTCTAGCAGCGAACAACTTGCGCGTGACGTGCAAACGCTTTTGTTATACATTGGAATCAATGCAATATTGAAGCGGGTTCCGCAAAACGGGAAGGGACGGGACCAGTTTAATGTAACAGTTACCGGGAAACCAGACTTAGAGTTATTTGTTCGCAAGATAGGCGCGGTTGGGGATTATAAAAATGGACGTTTAAACGAAGTTCAACAATATTTGAACGGGGTGGATGCGAATACCAACCGCGACGTCATTCCCAGTCAGGTTTGGCGTTTGCATGTTGTGCCTGCCATGCGGCAGTTAGGGATGACCTCCCGCCAGATGCAGGCGACGCTGGAGACGCAATATTGCGGAACGGGCATATACAAACAGAACATCAGTCGCGAACGGGCTGCGCGTGTTGCCTGCGTTGTGCAATCTCTGCCCTTGAAAGATTTGGCCGCCAGTGATATTTATTGGGACCAAATAGTTTCCATTGAGCCGGACGGTGAGGAAAAGGTATACGATCTAACTGTGCCTGGACATCATAATTTCATTGCGAATAATATTATTGTTCATAATAGTCTTGAACAGGATGCAGATATCGTCATGTTTATCTATCGTCCTGACCAATATGAAAAAGACACGGATAAGCATAATGTTGCCCAGATCATCATCGCCAAGCATCGTAACGGTCCCGTGGGGAATGTGGAGTTGATCTTCCGCGGCGCGCTGGCAAAGTTCGAGAATGCGGCGACGAAGGTGTTTAGACCGAATGAGTGACGCATTACGTAATCCGTGATGCGTGATCCGTAATGACCATGACCCAATTCCCAGGCTTTACTTCTTCTGAAACATTTACGCAAATCCCTGATTCGTGGATTCGTTTGATGAACGAGATCGACGACATCGCGGAGTTGAAGGTGACGCTGTACGCCATCTGGCGCATCGAGCACATGGAGGGAAATTTCCGCGCGTTGAGCGAGGCGGAATTTGCAGCCGAGGCGCTGGGCTTGAAAATAGATGAGATTCAGCGTGGGTTGGGAAAAGCGCTTGAGAGGGGTATCCTGCTCAAGTCGGAGAGAGAGGCGGATGTCTTTTACTTCCTCAATTCCCCGCGCGGACGGTTATCCGTGGAAGCGTTTGCGAAAGGCCAGATAAAGGCATCATCCAGTTCGTATGTGCCGAGCAAGTCGAATGTGTTCAAACTATATGAAGAGAATATTGGCGCGCTGACGCCGCTGCTTGCGGATATGCTGCGCGAGGCGGAGCGGGAATACCCGGGCGCGTGGTTCGAGGAGGCATTCGAGATCGCCGTGACCCGTAATGTGCGCAATTGGAAATATGTGGAAGCGATCCTGCGGCGCTGGAAGGAAAACGGAAAAGATGAAAGAAGAGATTCACAAGACTCTGTCAAAGATGCAAAACGATACACCGAAGGCGAGTTCTCCGAATTCTTCAGACGAGATTAGCGCAATGAAGCCGCTCGGTGACCCGAACTGCCCGCATTGCGGTGGGGTGGGCTATGTGCGCTATGACGTGCCTGTGGGGCATGAGAAGTTTGGGAAGTTGGAGACTTGTATTTGCCGCGCCAGGGATGTGGCCGAGAGCGCGCGTTCGCGTCTGTTCGCAATGAGCAATTTGAATCGACTCAGTCACTTAACCTTCGAGAATTTCAACCCGTCCGGAAATGATCGAGCGAAGTTCATGTCTGCGCAGGAGCGCGAGAATTTGCGCGCGGCATTCGAGAAGTGCGAAGAGTTTGCGCGTGTGCCAACAGGCTGGCTTTTGTTTGAGGGCGGTTACGGCTGCGGCAAGACCCATCTTGCGGCTGCGATTGCAAATTTTTCCGTGAACATGGGCAC
>JAUXWL010000484.1 GCA_030680155.1 Anaerolineales bacterium | reverse complement strand
TAATCCGATCACCCCTTCGGGGTTGGGAATCATTGTTACAAATCGTTCCAACTCATTTGCGAAGTAACTGTGCCTTTCAGTTGAAACACACCCAAATCATTTTATGGTTAAGCTGACAAACTGTTTGCAGCGAAAAATCATATCGATCAAATCGAATCATCCCCAGAAACTTCCAACGCCTGGGGATGATCATTGAACCGGACGCACCTACTCCGCCGGCAGGCTAAAGCCGGCAGGGACACAGGTAAAGCCAAAGCCAATCGAATACGAGTCTTTCACGCCGTCCTGACCCGGGTTGAATTTATTGGACGCATCCAGCAGATCCAAGTCGGGGGAAACCGCGATCATCAATACGGGATTTTTCTCAAGTTCCTCAATGGTAATGATCCCATCTTTGTTTGAGTCAAAAGCTTGCAGGATTGGGGTCGCTGCAGAATGGCCCGCCGCGATGACTTGATTGAGTCCATCAGCGATGGCTGGAAGAAGCCTATTGCGGAATTCTTCCACAGTGATTCCGCCGCCCAATTTACCGTCGACGCATCCATTCACGCTGACATCTGCTTCAAGGCGGACGCCGATCAGATCCACCTCGACCTGCTGCCCAAGCAAATGGATGCGGATGCGCGCCGCGCCCGGCCCACCTGTGAAGCGGCCATTCGTCAGCGAACCAACTATCGGCGAGTTAAGAGGCGTGGCTGTGTCGAGTGCGAATTGGTCAGAGCCGTCAAATTTAGGCGCATCCTGAGTCCGTTGCCCTAAATAGACAGACCATAACACGCTAGGGTCATTCAGAAAATCATCCGCCTTCATCATGTGCAGCGTGACCAGTTGACCATTATCCACCGCGTCATCAAGGGTCGACTGTATTTCAAGTTGCGGGGCGACAGAGGTGAGCAAAGTAAGCAGGTCTCCGAATTTGTTGTCGGTATTTTGTCTGTCATCGTCATCGATATTCAGCCCAAAATCCTGGGTCAGTGTGTATGTTGTCGGCAGTAAAAGTTTGTTGGTAACAAATTGATATTGCGCGCCTGTCGCAGGGGTTACCACAACAGTCGGTGTTGGCTCAGGCTGGGCAGTGGGGGTTG
>JAUXWL010000482.1 GCA_030680155.1 Anaerolineales bacterium | reverse complement strand
AAGGTGAGGGGGTGAAAGTAACGTCCTGCCAGTAACCTCCGAACTACTGGTGCGCCGAGGTCAGCACATCAATTTACGGTGGCCGGGGTGGAGCAGTTTGACTGGCCATAAGTGGAGCACTTTGAGTGGCCATCGGGGAGTGGTAGGCGCGTATTTTCCGACGTACACAGAGGTCAATGACATACACGGGCCTGAAACCCGAAATAGGCTAATCTGCCAATTTCTATCAGGCATGAACTCAATGAAACCCGCAATCGCTCCGGTTTACGTTGATCTGTTGGTGAGCTAAGTTTGATGGCTTCGCTGTACATCTGCCAATGCCATATGACTGTGCGGTTGCGGTTGATATCGAGCAGTGAGTGAGTTCAATTTCAAGTTCGCCATAAGTGGGATGCCAGGTGAGAGGTAGATGCGCTTTAACACATGAAGAAGGTGAATACATCGCGTCTCACCTCATTCCAAAGGCATTGACAAGGCCAAGCGCACAGGGGCGCCCCCTCATTCAGATTCAGAGCGGCAAGGACGCGATCCGTCGTTGGGATAGCTGGTTCGATGACCGATTGGTCATCCTCAAGGGTGAGAAGTACCTGACTGACCTTGATACGTGGGCGATCAAGACGATGCGCGCGCACAAGATGGTGTGGAGTGGTTGGGGAACTGCAGACTCGTTGCACGGTCACTTTCAAGTTCTTCCCGGCTCACCATGGGGTATTCGACGGATAAACGGGGTTGACACCAAAAGGCTCCGACTTTTCTTTTTAAGCTTGCTTTGGCGGGCAGCAGCAACATCACGCCAAGAGTTCGCGGAGGTGGAGATGCCCACCGATGATCTGGAGATGTTGAGAACGATGTTACTAGCATCACAGCCTCTTCCTCTCTCGTTCTATCCCATTACCCTCACCCAGCTATCAACAAGGGGAGTCATGCAAAACATGCCACCGATTGCTGACTACAAAAATATTCCAAGTTTGATACCGGGGCTTCCACATCGACTTGAACGCATCTATCGATTCTATTTTGACGGACTTTTGGCACACATTCACATACCAGACGGAACTGGCGGAGCTGATGACTATAAGGAAGAGGGATCATTTGTACTGGGCGCAGCCAACGACGTTGTACTTTCAACAGTAACGTATGAAAGCTCATTCCAGAAAGAGAATTTTGACATTGTTATGTCCGAGTCGAATCCCACGAATCTCATTTAGTCAAAGGAGCATTTGTGAAACGAACCATCTTCTACTCTTGGCAGTCGGATCTGGCCGGTCAGCTAGCTGAAAAACACAATCACCAATTTACATAGCTGTCAGCGCCAAGTCCCTGTGTAGCCAGATGATGAAGTATGGCTCTTGGAAATATAAAGAACTAAAAATGATAAAGCAACGCCATCGTCTTGTTCCACTGCGAAAGCTGAGGAAACCAAGCGCAAAGCAAGTGAAGACCGGAGCACTTCGGCGATGGTGGAAGTTCGGTTTTTCGGAAGGCCAGTTAACAAAAGTGAAATTGTCCTTCAGCATTTTGATTGCAATTGTTGCCCTTGTTTCTACGCTTTTAACTCTGCTGAAAATATATGCGAGTGATGAAGAGACTTTCAAACGCTATGCAGACCGTGTCGTTGCGTGGCACTACAAGACGCATATGTGGAACGGCTACTTCAGTAGTTCTTTTGAGGGAATGGTAAATATTGCGGAGCTAAATCTTTCTGATTCGACGATGCAGCTCGCTTTGCAGACTTCCGGCAACACGATAGATGGAGGAATGTCAGAGAAGAAGCTATGCGGCATCTATCCACCGCAGGACTTCAAGCTTGTGCGAGGAGCCATCGCCCATTTCGGAAATAGTGCCGATATCCAGATCTTTGATATCGTGCAGGGCTACACGAAGATCTACGCAGAGTTCACGCTGCGGCATGATGACTTGGTGTTGGAAGTTACACCGAAGAGAAATTCACGCTGGTTTGGCGGAGAAACCGCGCGCTTGGTTCAGCATCCGGAGTCGACTATGGATGTAGGTTTCAAGAAAATGGAGGGTGTTTGCAAAGATGAGAATGCCCAACACCGCGAAGTTGGCAAGCGGATATACGACAAATTGGTGAGGAAAGGTGCAGTGGACCGCCGTTGAATGTTTTATAGACTGGCTAAGGGGAGAAAAGGCTCACGCCTCCTGTCTCAGTCGCAATTACCACGGTCTGCGGGCCATCCCCAACCAGTATCTTTGGCGTGGTTTAGTATGGTCTTTGGCAGCAGGAAAGAGAGGCAGTGAAGTGTTTAACAACCCGATGCCGGTAGCTGATCAGTGGCCGTAACCGCTCTGTTCGATCGTGCGGCAGCATTAAAGACATATACGCCTTTGACCGTTTTATGGCTATGAGCTCGAGCCTTCCGACTTCTGCTTTGGGGTCGAAAGCATGCCAGCTATCGATAACTATATATTGTCGATAGCCAGCAAATACCACTTTCAGCCACTTTGAAGCTGGTCAAACGGGTGTCAGGACC
>JAUXWL010000481.1 GCA_030680155.1 Anaerolineales bacterium | reverse complement strand
TGTTCTATAATTGAGTATCTTTGTCCACTTTGAGAAAAGGAGAATGATATGTCCAAACGGAATGTTGTGCATGTGGAAATTCCCGCCGCGAGTGTCGAGTCGGCGGGGCAGTTTTATCAGCAGTTGTTCGGGTGGAAGCTTGAACATGTCCCTGAGATGAATTACACCATGTGGGCGGATGACGCTGGCGGGGGCGGCGGCTTCACTGAAGTCAATGCCGAGAACCCGGCCGGGCAGGTGCTGGTCTACATCGCCAGCGACGACATCGAAGCTGACCTGAGCCGTGTGGTGGAATTGGGCGGCGCGGTGCTGCAACCCAAAAAGGAGATTCCCAACACCGGCTGGTTTGGCGTTTTCAAAGACTCAACGGGAAATGTGTTGGCGTTGTACACAAGCATGAATCCTGCGGAGTAAGACAGGTGCGCCATGGAATCAGATGAATTTATCTTCGCCCTCAACCCCGACCCAACGAAGCAGGGTGTGCGCATCAAACGGGCAAAGTATGACCTCGTCCGCGCGGTGATCCTGGGCAACTTGCGCGAATATGGGCCCATGACGTTTACGCAGCTGGGTGAACTGCTGGAAGAGCAATTGCAGGAAGATTTCGACGGGTCGGTTTCGTGGTATTTTACAACTGTCAAACTGGATATGGAGGCACGCGGTGAACTTCGCCGCGTGCCGAAGTCTAAACCGCAGTTGGTGACATTGCCCTGAAGAGAATGGGAGTATCCATGTATTCTATGATCGGAAAACTTACCGCCAAAGCGGGGAAACGCAGTGAACTGACCGACATTCTTTTACGCGCCGCAGAAGGGGTGTCAGGCATCCCGGAGTGCCGCGCTTATATTGTTTTGGAAGACCTGCACGACCATGACGGCGTCTGGGTTTTTGAGATGTGGAATTCCCAACAGGCACATGACGATTCATTAAAGGATGAGCAGGTACGGGCGTTGATCGCCGAGGCGATGCCCATCCTCGCGGGTGCGCCCAGCGGCTCGGAACTCCGTGTGATGGGCGGGTATGGGGTGGTTTTGTAAATTCTGCTTGACGCTTGTGTATCGCGGTGGTATCCTTGCGCGCAATGTCCAGCCTGAACACGCTTAATATCAATACCAATCGCACTCGCACTGCTACAGTGACGGGGCTTTGGTGGTTGTCAGGCGAACAGCAGCACGTTCGATCTCAGTAGGTACACCAAATGCCCCGAAATTTCGGGGCATTATTTTTACCCCCACCCTAGCCCTCCCCAAAATTGGGAGAGGGCGCCAAAGGCGGGAGGGGGTTTTAGGAGCCAACCATGATTTCCAACACCACCCCCGTTCTCGCCGTTGACGAAAAGCAACTCGTTCCTGTCAGCGACCATCTCAAGCAGATGATGGATATTCCGCCGTCGCGCATGTTCCTGATCAACAAGTCGCTGAAGGTGTACAAGGAAAAGAATCCCGACGCGCCGACCTACGACGCCTCACAAGGTGACGGAGGCGCTTCGCTGCCCGGCACGCCTAAGCCGCTTCTGGAGCGCGCGCTTCAACTCCAACTCGAGCATGGGACGTCCTACGATATGCCATTCGGCACTGACGCATATCGCAAGGCGGTCATCGAGCAGTATTGGAAATTAGACTCCTCGTCCGGTTGGGGACCTGCCAACGTCCTCGGCACCGCGGGCGGACGTGACGCGCTCATCAAAGCCTATCAAGCCATGCTCGCTCTCGGTCATGGGCGTCAAGGTGACTTGATCATGGTTTCGCGCGTCCCGTGGATATCCTACAACTGGGGACCATACGGCGTCGGCGCAAACGTCTTGTGGACGCCCGGTGACCCCGCGCAAGGCTGGGCATACTCCGAAGATGCGATTCGTGAAAGCGTGAAATTCGCCGAATCCAAGGGACGGAAAATCGCAGGTCTCGTCATTACCAATCCCGACAACCCCACAGGCATGACCATCGCCGTTGAGAAACAAGTCTCGCTCGCTAAAGCCGCACTTGAAGCGGGCGTTGCCTTCGTGCTCTTCGACTGGATGTATCACTACGTCACCGACGAATCCCCGATGGATCTGAACTCCTTCCTCAAAAACTTTACTCCCGAAGAACGCGCGCGTATCATGTTCCTCGATGGCATCACCAAATCACTGGGCGGATCGAACATCCGCAACTGCCACCTCATCGCAGACGAAGCCGTGATCAAGTTCATCACCGCCCGCGCCTCGCATGGGGTCATCCCCTCGTTCTATTCACTGGCTGTCGCCATGGCTGCCTACGAAATGGGATTTGCCGAAGCCGCCAAGACCATCATCGAACCGACCAACGCCAGCCGCGTTGCCTTGAAGAAACTCCTCGCCGAAAGCGGACTGCAACACATCCTCGGCAAAGGTTATTACGCCTTTATGAACGTCGGCGAATTCATCCAAGCCAAAGGCTGGGCTGACAGTGAGCCACTCGGACAATATCTCGCTGAAAATCACGGCGTCGCCATCGTCCCCGGCGCATTTTTCTCCCCCTTCGGCAACGACTGGATCCGCTTCTCGTATGCCACTCCCGCCGAAAGAACCGAAGGCGCGTTCAAGAGGTTGATGGAAGGCTTGAAGGGGTAATTTAATACGCCGGTGGTTGAGTAGGGCGGATGCTTTTCCCGCCCGTATCGAAACCACCAGTTAATGAAAAATACTTCGTAAACCGGTGGTTTCGATACGCCCCTCAAAGTTCATTCGGGGCTACTCAACCACCGACGTACTTATCAAATTTTATTTATCACTGGAATCAACCATGCCCCAACAAAAATTCGCCGACAAATACCAGCTCGCTGTGGAACAAGCCATCAAAGAAAAGCCCGCAGGCGGCTTGGACGGTTTCGAACAGGAATGGAACCTGCTCGATGAAAAACTGCGCCCCCTGCTCACCGTCGGCGCAGGACCCAGCCAGCACTCTTTTGTAGATTACCTGCTCGCGGAATGTGTCCCAGCATGGCAGGCGCAGTTCAGCCAGCTCGAAGTCTTCCACTGGATGATCGAATGGGCAACGCGCCCGTATTACAGTCCGCGCGGCGCAATCTACGAAGCCCGCCTGATGGAAGCCGCGCTCGTCAACGCCTTGCACCGCGCAGGCGTCAACTTCGGCGAACGCCTGCATTACTGGCATGGCAACCTGCTCTCCCTGACCGACATTGGGCATCACTCCATCCCAGGCAACTGGGCAATTGCCAAACGCCGCTACCTCGAAAAATGCGTAGACCTGTACGGCGACACTCTCGCCACCACGGGCATCCACAGCAATCTCTCGCTGCCCGATCCGCTCTTCGCCTGGGACTTTGTCCATCTGCCTGCCAGTGAGCGTGAAAGGTACGGGCACAACGGCGCTGTGCCCCAACACCTCGACGAATTCAAATCCGAATTCTACATCACCGCCACGCGGCTCCTGCGTGCGTTCGCGTCGCTTTTCGTGGCAACCACTGCGTCCACGCCGATGCAGGCCGAAGTCCGCGATGGACGCGCTGTTGTCGCTCTCACCGAATTCGATTCGGTGCGCAACCTCACGTTCCCGAATCCGCCTGCCATCGATCTGCCCGACCTCTATCGTTCGTACAATGACTATCTGCAAATCTCTTATGATCTCGTGCGGCGCGGCGTCCGCTTTGGAAATAACAACTGGACTCCCGTCCGTGCGCGCAGTTTTGCCGAACCCGTCGAGCGGATCATTTCCACGACGAGCGACCAACTCGCCTCTCTCTACGCCCGCGGCTTGTTCGCTGCGGGTGAAGCGACGCCCCCCGAGGAGATGGCTCTGCAAGTTGAAAAGCAAAACCTGATGGCGCGTATCAACCTCCCAATGGGACGTGTCGAAGTCCGCGTGGATGAGGGCGGTCACAGCCTCGACCTCGACATCGCCAACCTGACCTTCAAACGCCTGCTCATGCTGCGCATCTACTCCGACCCGACCTTTGCGCGTTCCTTCCGCTACGACCGCGAAGACATCACCCGCGCCCGCGCCAACGAAAACCTTGCCGCCAAATACGGTCTGCGCGCTGAGATCGAAAACCCGCTGACAGGCAAGCCGACTTCCGTCCGCGCCTTCCTCAAGTGGACGTTGAACGAAGTCAAGCCGCTTGCTGAAGCCTTGGGCATGTGGGATGACCTGCATCCGCTCGTCGAAATGTCCGAGGGCGGACGCAACACCGCTGAAAAGATCCGCGCCCGTCTGCAAATGGAACTCGGCGCGAACGATGAAGTGCCGCTGGAGTTGTTGAAGGAAATCTTCTTCGAGCGCGAAGCCCAGGTCAAAGCAGACGTGGAACGCATCGCCTCTGACCACGCCTCCCTCGGCGCGGATTCATCCAAGATCGCCGAATTCCTGCAACGCAGCCGTGACGCCTCCCGCCAGATTCCGAATACCCCCATTCAATTCCGCGCCCGCGCGCAAGCAGTGGTGGAAGTCTCCTACCCGAATAAAACTGCCGAAATCCTCGACCTTGCCCAACAGCTAATTCGCATCCCCTCTGTCACCGCCTGCCCCGAAGAACGCCTCGACGAAGTCCACCGCGCAGGCTCACTGATCGATGATTATTTGCGGAACGCAGGCTTGGAAGTTAAATATTTTGATGGCAAATATCCTGCCGTGTATGCCCAGTTCCCTCACCCCCAACCCCTCCCCCAAGAGGGGAGGGGAGCAGAATCCCCCTCTCCTGACGGGAGAGGGGCTAGGGGTGAGGGAGAAATCCTCCTCACCGGCCATTTCGATGTCGTCGAACCCGAACCTGACGATTCCCAATTCATCCCCCGCATCGAAGGCGACTATCTTCACGGGCGCGGCGCCGCGGACATGAAAACCGTCGTCGCCACCTACATGGTGTGGATGAAAGACATGCTCAAATCAGGTGCTCCGTACCCGAATATCGCCCTGTTATTGGTCGGCAACGAAGAGAACGGCGAAGCTGAAGAATGGGGCACGTCGCATGTCTTGAAAGAATTGGGTTTAATACCATCCCTCTTTATCGCAGGTGAACGCACAGGTGAAAAAGGAAATGAACTCTTTGGTGAAGTCTGCGTGGAGAATCGCGGCGTGATGCGCTTTGACGTCATCGCGCGCGGGGCGAAAGGTCACAGCGGCGTGGCAGGCACAGGCGATTTGAGCGAGAAACTCATCGCCGCCCGTTCTGCCTTGAACGAAATTTTTGCCAAGCATCTCACACTCAAAGCCGCGGACGGCTGGCAATCGCAGGCGAAATTTCCATTTATCAGTGTGGGCACACCGGGAGTATATAACGTCACTGCCGGGGAGGGGATTCTCGGTGTAGAGATTCGACCCATTCCCCAAGATGATGTCGAAGGTCTCAGGTCAAAGGTCGAGGCATACTGCGCGAAGAGCGAACTGGAAGTTCGCTTTACAGTGATGGAGAATGGCGTGGCGTGCGACCCGAATAATCCAGCCTTGAAGGCGCTGCTCGAAGCAGTCAAACAGGCATCGGGTGGTGAAGAGGCGCGAGTCGGGCGTAAACTCCCCGGCACCAGCGCAAGGTTCGCCCCCGGCGGTCAAGCTGTCGTGTGGGGGCAGTCGGGCGTTGGTCCACATGCGAAGAACGAGGCGCATTACATCCCCAGCATCGAGCCGTATTACAAGTCACTGATGGAATTGGCGAAGTTGTGGAAATAATTTCAAGGGCGACCCAACCGGTCGCCCTTTTCAAAACCGGAAGTGAATAAAGATTCTTCCAAAGTTCTTGTCGTCTTTTTCAACGCGGTGATATAACTTTTTGATGTGTCCTTGATTTAAGAAACGCAACACCTTTTTCTTGAGTTGCCCGCTGCCCTTGCCGGGAATGATTTCCACCAGTTCGATCTTTCGCTCGATGGCTTCCTCCACAATGCGGTTCAGTTCCTTGTCGATCGTGCCGCCTTTGTTGTAAATATCGTGCAGGTCAAGCTTTAGCTTCGCCATTATTTCTTTTTCTCTTTTGGCAGAAAGTCGAACGGCGGACGTTGATTCAATTTGATCAGATGCGCGCCCATCTCATTAACATGCAGCGCGGTCAGAGAACCCGTGTCACAGCCGAGGCGCTGAAAATGATCGAGCGACATCCCCAGAAAATGCGCCACCGCCAGTTTGATCGGGTCAGCGTGGAAAACCACTGCCACCACATCCTGCGGCTTTTTGTGCGTCTGAATGATGCGTTCCAACACATTCACGATCCGCAACTGACATTCAGGAAACGACTCGCCTTCAGGAAATCGAAACCGCGACGGCGCATTTTGCACGATTTTCCATTCCTTTTTCAACGCCAGCAGCTTCCACGAACGCCCCTGCCATTTGCCGATATCCGTGTCCATCAAGTCAGGTTCCTGCATGATCTTCAGCTTATGCGACTCTGCGATGGGCGTCGCCGTCTCCATTGCCCGCTCGAGCGGACTTGAATAAACGGCCTTGAGCGGGATGTCACGCAGCGCTTCTCCCAACGCCTCGGCCTGTTTCTGCCCTCGTTCATTGAGATGCACGCCGGGAATTCGTCCCGCCATTTTCCCCGTTTTGACATAATTGTTTTCGCCGTGTCGGATGAGAAGTAATAAGGTCATGTTGAATGCTTAAGGCTGAAGGTTACAGGGTTGGTTTTGAAGTTTCAGATCACCTTCAGCCTGTAACTTTTTACGTGTGTACGCAAAGGTTGTCAGCGGCAGTCGCTCAAGCCGCCGTCCTCGGCGGCGTTTTGCGAGGGAAACCCTGCGCCGGGGAAAGTGCCCAGAATGGGTACGGCGCAGGGAGCAAATTGCCTGACATGTTTTGCATGCAC
>JAUXWL010000476.1 GCA_030680155.1 Anaerolineales bacterium | reverse complement strand
ATCATCATCCCGGTGGCTCTGCTCGGACTGACCTCCTGGATCGCAGGCAAGTTCAACAAAGCCACACTCATTGAAAACTTTGCCCGCTTTGGCTACGCCATCATTGCACTGGACATGGCAGGGCACATCGCGCATAACCTGTTCCACCTGCTGGCGGAAGGAAAGTCCATTCTGTACACCGGTATGGCGTTGTTTGGGATGGAAATCCAAGGCGCGTCGGCCGCCATTCTCAGCATGCAGGAGATCCAGTGGCTTCAATTTGGCTTGATCGCGCTTGGCTTCATTGGCTCCCTTTACACAGCCTATCGTATATCCCTATCGAATCATTCCGGCGAAAAGGTCTGGGGAACATTCGCGCCCTTTGCGGTGTTGATGGTCGTCCTGACCATCATGAACGTCGTTCTCTTCACCCTGCCGATGGCAATGAGAATGTAATCAAATTTATATTTTTTACCAGGAGAAATCTAATGGATCAAAATTGTCATGTCGAGCCCATTCAAAAAACTGTCTTGGATAGCGTACTAAAAAACGCAGACACAACACTGCTGGCAGTTTCGGGGATGGGCTGCCCAAATTGCGCCGCCCGTGTAAGAAATGGACTTGTTTCTCTGGAAGGTGTTCACCATGCCGAGATCTATCTGGACACAGGCTTGGCGGAAGTGTATTTTGACCGCGGCAAGGTCACTCCAGAAATGCTGATCAATGCGATTGCTGACTCTGGCAATGATGGGCGGCATCATTATGAAGCAATGGTTGCGGCGCGATCATTCCACATAGAATCTACGTGATGTTCGTCATAAGCTAGATGGCGTATAGATTTACCGCCATCCTGCGCTGGAGACAAGTTAATTGTCAGACTACTATTGAGCCATCCGAACACGGAGGCTCAATATGTTTTCTAAAACACACAAATTCTTTTTCCTGTTGATCGTTATGGCGCTGGTAAGTACCACAGTATCAGCCTGTTCCACATCAAGTTCAAATGAAGCCCATCTTGTTATGGCGCCTATGGATCAGATGCCTATGGATGTTCAGTCCGCGCCTGTGGCGGTGCAGGAAGCCTATCAATTTAACATTGCCAATCCCGGCATCATGCAGGATATTCCCTGCTATTGTGGATGCGGCGATATTGGTCACACTTCCAATTACGATTGCTATGCTTCTGATGTGGATGCGAACGGCAGCATCACCTTCGACAATCATGCCCTCGGCTGCTCGATCTGTGTGGACATTACCCAGGATGTGATGCGCATGTTGCGGGATGGTAAAACTCCACAGGATGCCAGGGCATACATAGACAATACCTACTCAAAATACGGATATACCAACATCCCATAACCTCATGCGCTTTTCTATCTCTCTTCTCCTCTTTGTAATGGCTGGACTGGTGGTGGCATTTGCGCCTCTGCCAGTTCCAGCCATTGCGCCTCAAGAGCGAACCTTTCAGATCGATGCGCGCCAATTTGCCTATTCCCCCTCCGAACTAAAAGTCAACGAGGGCGACACGGTGACCATCCAACTGATCAGCACAGATGTCGTACATGGCATTTATGTGGATGACTACGATATTTCCGTCGAAGCCGACCCGGGTCAATCTGCAACCTTGACCTTTGTTGCCGACAAACCCGGTTCCTTCCGCTTTCGATGCAATGTCACCTGTGGCGCCATGCACCCTTTCATGATCGGCAAGTTGACGGTCGGCACAAACAACTGGCTCTATCGTTCCATCGGTTTGGCAGTGTTGGCTGTGCTTGGTGTGACTGTATCCAGAAAACAAGAAACGTAGTCTTATCATGACGAAGATCGAACTTACCCGTATCCCCTTTATAAAGAACGCCCTCAAAAGCCGGTATCCGCAATTGGCTGTCTTCATCGTAATGCTGATCGGATATATCTTTGCCATCCTTGCGGGACTCATCGGGACCCCGGTTGGGAGTCATAACTTTAGCATTGTCTTCGTGTGGATCGCGTGGTGGGCGATCCTGATCCTGGTCGCCGTTCCATTCTTCGGGCGGGGATGGTGCGCGGTCTGTCCGATCCCGCTGCCAGGGGAGTGGTTACAGCGTGGCGCAGTCTTGAGTCCTCCCGACAAAAGACCGAAATGGCTCAATCTCCGTGTGCCAAAGATGTTCCGTAATATATGGTTGCAGAATATTTCATTTCTTCTTCTTGCTCTCTTCAGCAGCGTACTGCTTACAACTCCGAATATCACCGGCATCATCCTAGCCGCCATGCTCTTTGCCGCTATGGGACTTAGCATAGTCTTTGAACGCCGCGCCTTTTGTCGCTATCTCTGTCCCGTTGGTGGATTTATCGGTCTGTATTCCCAAACCGCCCCCATCGAATTGCGCATCAAAGATAAGCAGGTCTGTGTTACTTGTGAAGGCAAACCCTGTTACAACGGTTCGCCAGCTGGGTACGGCTGTCCGTGGGATGTCTTCCCTGGCGGTTTGACTAGCAGTTTGTCGGAGAGAAAGTACTATTGCTCCAAAAATTAGCATACCCAGTAAAAAAGCGAAGGATTCATGTGCTGATTGATAAAGGACAAAGCCTTCAATCGTTTTCTTGTGGTTATGTTCACATGCTACGTTGTCA
>JAUXWL010000585.1 GCA_030680155.1 Anaerolineales bacterium | reverse complement strand
GGCGTTTTTTCCATTAAATACGCACTCCCAAGTAGGGGAGTGCGGCATGATCGTTTATGAAAAGATTTCTATTCCGATACACGATCATTCAGCTATATAGAGAGTTTTATTCTGTTCTGAGCATCCTGTCTCCATATATGGAGGCAGGATGTGGTATGTATTAAATGTGGTTCAATGTGGGGCGAAACTTATACCCGTATACCAGATATGTACCCCGCCGGACAGATCCGCTTGCGGCTTTAAGGAAGGAGTTGTCCCAGACAGGGCAGTTTTTACGCTGATGGGATGTATTCAGGTCCAGTGGTTTATGCTTTGCAAACCATACCCGGCTTTCTCTTCTTGCCTCATCTGGAACAAACTTTGAGCACTCCAATTTTCATGCATGAATTCCAATAGCCGCTCGTCGTTTATTAATTCGGTCAATACCCTTGTAAAATCACGGTAATCATTTATATCCAGTGCGTAGCTAAGTTATTCTAGTTAGTGATTTTGAATGTTTTTTCCCGCCAAAATGGGAAAGTTGACATAATTATGCTATTCGCTTGATACATATTTGTAATGTCACTATACAGTAGTAACCTTTTAGCCTTGCGCCATCAGGGTGATATTGATGCTAAATAAAAATTTACCCACTATGATCGTAGCGAAATACTACAATTTTCTGGCGGAGAACCATCTTACATCTCCCCTAAGTGGCGGAGACAAAGCCTCCCCAGTCGATGGATGCGGCCCGGAAGTGTTTGCTATACGATGAGTATAGAACAAATCACTCAAACAAGGAGAAATACCATGTTGTACACCATTATCGTAATTCTAATCATCCTGTGGTTGCTTGGCTTTTTAGGTTCGAACATAAGCCCGAGTTTCCCAAAAACAGGCGGGTGGATCCACACTCTGGTTGTTCTTGCCGTCATCCTCATCATTCTGAATCTGTTAGGGATCATTTAGTTCTGCGCTTCTTTGAAAACTGGAGGCAGCCTGATACGCTGCCTCTTCACACAAAAGAAAAGTATTCTCGAAATGAGAGTATCTGTGATTAATCGCAACCTAGTCCGTGGATATACAACCTTGATCGTTGCGGTTATCACATTTGCAATCAGTCTTTCAGTATATTTAACTCCTGTCAGGGCTGGCACAATTCTCGCCGCGGATTTATGCGGTCAAGGTTCTGCCCCAGATTACGGATTCACTTACGATCTCCAGCAGATCCATTGGACCGTAGATTGGCAGGGCTATGTCTCTGAGAATACTGTGACCGAAGTGGATGTAATTCTCGACCGGCTAAATAGCGATTCGATTGCACAGACGATGATTCTCATCCAATCAGATGAGCAGGTTGGCAACCGCGTCAACTGCGCCGTTCATTTTCTTCGTTACATGCGGCTTGGGCTGTCGGATGGTGAACGTAAGGATAACGGCTTTGTATTTTTAATCGTTGTTGAACCCAACAACATTGATGTGCATTACGGTGTGGGCTTGGGCTTGCCTGCGCTGACAGCTTCTGAATTGACATCCTTAAACCGTGTTGCGGAAGATACTTACCAAACTACCGAGAGTCTTGACCAGGCGCTTTTGACCCTGATACAGGAATTCGACACAGTTGCTCGCAGTAACTACTCACCGCTGATATCCCCCGCTCCGACCCAGGAGATAACCAACATGCCAACGCTGCCTTCCGGCCCGCTTGGCATTTTGTCCGTCTGCGGATTGTTGTGCATTGGCGTCCTTTTTCTACTATTTCTGATGTGGATACTCCCTACGTTGGCCCGTAGTGGTATCAACTTCAATCCGTACGGTTCGGGTTCACGCGGATCGGGGTTCCCGCTGGGCGGGGGCAGGAGCAGCCCTCGGTCGCGTGGCGGCAGCGGAAGCGGTCGCTCCGGGCGCGGCAATTAAACGATAAGGAGTTTTAGATATGAAACACTATTTCAAACGGATCATTTCCATTTTTGTGACGGTTGCCGTATTCGTCGGATTAACCGGCTGCGGAGTCGTAAAGTCTGGCACGACGGAATACAACGAGCTGGTGGCGTTGGTGCAGGGCGTGCAGGCTGCGGCATCCAATTTTCAACTGGTGACGGATACACAGTACGCCAAGATTCAGGCCAAAACACAGATCACCAAAGATTATTATGACGCAGTGAGTGACAGCGGCGAAGTTTGGACCGGTAATTTCCGCTCGCAAGCGGATGCGCTAACTGAGTTGTTGAAAAATTATCGTGATGGAAATGGTCAACCCTTGGATCCAAACGAACTGAATTTGGATGATCTGCAAGGCAAGAATGCGCTGCCCAGTGACATTGGCCAGGGTTTCTCGCTTTATGTCAACGCCATTACTCAGGCTCCCCCTCCTGTACCGGATGCTCAGGTTACTCTGGCGCTGGGTGATACGGTTGATGAGGCGATGAACACCATTCAACTGGCTGGCACGGATTGGAATGATGCCGTCAAAGCCTACAATACTCGTCGGGCACAAATCAAGGGCGAGATTGTAGCGCGCGTTTCTGCGTATTTCGGTTTTGACCTGCCGCTGACCTTTCCTTATTATCAAGGTGGTAATGCCGGCCAACCCATCCAGAATCCGCTTGGGACGCAAACGCCATAATGTCATTTCAGTTAATAAAAAGAATGGAAAATCAATACGCTTAAATGTAAACCGTTAGGGGTTTAAAAATTCCTCTTCTTTGAGGCAATCTAACTAAAGGAGTTACCATGAAAGGTTATGTACAAAACATTGAAAGTGTCGCAGTCAAGAATGAAGATTTTCGCCAGGTGCTTTACACCGCCAAGAACTGTCAACTCGTTGTAATGGCGTTGAAGCCAAAAGAGGAGATCGGGATGGAGGTGCATAAACTCGATCAGTTCTTTCGGGTGGAGGAAGGTACGGGAGAGGCCGTTCTCGATGGTGTTCGCACAGCGATCAGCGCGGGATTCGCCGTGCTTGTGCCCGCGGGAGCGAATCACAACATCATCAATACCGGTACTGTTCCAATGAAACTCTATACGCTCTATTCACCGCCGAATCATCGGGACGGCGTTGTCCACCATACACGCGCCGAAGCGGAAAAGGACAACGAACACTTCGACGATAAAACAACTGAATAAAAAATCTGGCTGAACATTGGGATATGTCTCGCAATTGCTTCGACTATATAGTCGAAGCAATTGCCGATTTCGATGTCTGGTGATCATGAAAGAGAATCTCAAATGATTAAATTATTACAGATTGCTCGACCGCAATTCTTGATTTCCGGACTTGCCCTTTTTGTCTTTGGGGCTTCGTGGGTAATTTTATTGGGAGCGCCTATTTCTCTGTCGAGGATACTCTTTGGCTGCCCGGGTTGTCAATGGGATCATGATCACTCTTGCGGTTTTCTTAATCCTGGTGGATGGATATGTAGTTTCTCTAGCCTTTGGTCGGATGCTATAAATGAATAAGATTTCCGTACCAATCGTTTATTTTTCGTTTTCACATTCTGGAGGTTTTACCTATGATAAAAAGTAAACCACTTCAACTCTGGGATCTCTGGTATCCCCAAGCTGGCGCAACGGGCATCTCCTTTGCTCGCGGCAGGTTGGCAGCCACGAACATACTTATCGTGCATGCCCCACCTGCATCACTCACAGTTGAGATTCGGAGTGATAACGGTCACCGCCTGGCTTACGGTCAGGATTTGGCGCAGACTGCAGACCGACCGATGGCAATCCTGACCCGTCGAGAGAATCGAGTAACACGTCAAGATCGCTGCCGATCAAAAAGGACATCGGTCAGTGCGTGCTGTTACCAGGAGGTGAAGTCGGCGTATTAATCCAATGGTGGAATGCAGAAGATGGGAGCGAGTGGCGCTGGCAAGTCGAGTTCTACAATCACCGTTAGGAACAGGATAAACAACCCATGACAAAAAACGAATATGACTTGATCGTTATCGGCGCAGGCGGTGCGGGCAGTACTGCTGCTGGTAATGCGGCAGGGTCCGGCAAGCGTGTCGCTCTGGTCGAGCGTGATAAGTTGGGCGGGACATGTCTTAATTATGGCTGTGATCCAACCAAAACACTTTTACACACAGCCTCAGTCTTGTACCATGCTCAGCACGCTACTGGACTTGGTTTACGAATCCCACAAGCTAAAGCCGACTGGGAAGCGGTGCAAGCGCATGTGCGGCAGGTACAGGATACTATTCGCGGCGGCACACTCGAACAGGCTCGTGCGGGCATCGCAGCGCAAGGCATTGACCTGTTCATGGGACAAGCGATGTTCACGTCACCACATGAAATCCTTGTTGACGGCGAGATATTGCGCGGCAAGCGATTCCTCATCGCGACAGGCGCTGTTGCTTTGATTCCGGTTATTGAGGGACTGGCAGAAACCGGCTACATCACCAATGTGGAAGCCGTGTCTTTGCCCGAACTGCCAAAACGCCTGGTGGTGATTGGTGCCGGTCCTATCGGATTGGAGTTCGCGCAGATGTTCAGCCGCCTTGGCTCGCAGGTAGTGGTACTTGAACATGGCAAGCAGCCCTTACCGCGTGAGGATCCCGAGCTTGCAATGCTGCTATGTTCGCAGCTTACTGCGGAAGGCATCCGACTGGAATTTGGGGCCGAGATGCGTTGCGGGGAGATCAATGAGCACGGTAAACATATCCACATCCATGGTGAAGACAACAAGAAAGAAGATCTTGCAGCCGATCAGCTTTTGGTGGCAGTTGGGCGGCGACCCGCGTTGGACAAACTTAATCTTGAGGCGGCTGGTGTTCAATATACTAAAGAAGGCATTACGACCAATGCAGTCCTGCGCACGAATGTGCCGCACATCTGGGCAGCTGGTGATATTGCCAGCAAATATCAATTCACACATGTTGCGTCCGATCAAGGCGAACTGGTTGCGCATAATGTGTTTGCTCGCAAGCCAAAAGCATTTGACGATCGCGTCATCCCCTGGGTGACATTTACCGACCCCGAACTCGCGCGAGTAGGCATGTCAGAAGCAGACTTAAAAGAAGCCAAGATTGAGTACCGTGTGGGACGTGCATATTTCAATAAACTCGATCGCGCGATCGCCAACGATCAAACCTTCGGCAGTGTAAAACTTCTGGTAGATGTGGATGGAAAAATACTCGGTGGGCATATTCTCAGCGCGAACGCAGGTGAACTGATAGCACCCATAGTTTACGCTATGCGCTTTGGCTTGACGGCTAAGAAGATGGCTGAAGCAATGCTGCCGTATCCGACAATGGCTGAAGCGGTGCGTTGGGCGGCATCTCAAATTTAGTTTTGCGCCAATTACCTTTTACTTATGAATGATTAATCTATATGACAACTCCCACTCGTATCGAACATGACTCGCTTGGAAAAGTATCTGTTCCCATAAGCGTTCTATATGGCGCACAAGCCCAATGCGCCGTTGAGAACTTTCGCATATCAGGACTAAAGCCTCGTCAGGTTTTTAGGGGATGTGACTTGCAGCCAAAGCCATCATTCCTCCGCCTGCTCGGAAAAGGCCAAACCAAGACGGATTTTGGATAGGAGTAAAGATTATGGCAAATAAAACGTCGCTGACTGTCATTCAACTGAACGATAGTCATGCCTATTTTGATCTACACCAGGAGATGTTCTGGCAGGGTGGTCAGGCAGTCTATCGCCCTGCGGGAGGATATGCCCGCATTGCCGCACTCGTCAAGCAGATTCGGGCTGAACGGCAAGATCATGTTCTGTTTTGCGACTGCGGTGATACGCTACATGGCACGTATCCTGCACTGAAGACGCAGGGACAGGCATTGATCCCCATTTTGAATTCATTGGGTCTTGATGCAATGACAGCCCACTGGGAATTTGCTTATGGTCCAGAAATATTCAAGCAGCGTGCAGCAGAACTCAGCTATCCGATGCTTGCGATCAATATTTATAATCAAGCGACGAAGGATTGGTTTTTCCCACCATTCAGTGTAAAGGAGATCGGCGGGTTGCGAATTGGCCTCGTGGGCATTGCCTGCAACATTATAGACAAGACCATGCCACCCTCCTTCAGCGAAGGATTGGAATTCACTCTGGGTCGAGAGGAACTTCCTCCAATTATTGATATTTTACGCACTCAAGAGCATGTAGACCTGATCGTTCTCATCTCGCACCTCGGGTTTCCCCAAGACATGCAGCTTATGTCCGAGGTGCAGGGTATCAATGTTTGTCTGAGTGGACACACTCATAACCGCCTTTATAAACCGACACTCCAGGGGAAAACGCTGGTAATACAATCGGGCTGCCACGGTTCCTTCCTGGGTCGTTTGGATTTGGAAATTGAGGGAGGAAGTGTTGTTGACTACCGTCACCAATTGATCGAGGTGGAAGGCAATATCAAGCCTGATCCCGTAGTAGATGACCTTGTCCGCCATGCGCTCGCGCCTTTCCAGGAAGAATTGTCAACGGTTGTGGGTAAAACGGCGACTGCGCTTAACCGAGCCACCACGCTGGAAACGACGATGGACAATTTCTTGTTGCAGGCGCTGCTGGAAAGCACGGGTGCTCAAATGGCATTCTCGAATGGTTGGCGCTTCGGCGCGCCGATAATACCTGGGGACGTCACAGTGAATGACCTGTATAACATGATCCCGATGAACCCGCCCATTTCAACGGTCGAGCTGACGGGCGAGGAAATTGTCGCGATGCTGGAGGAGAATCTGGAACGGACGTTTGCGCGCGACCCGTACAATCAAATGGGCGGTTACGTCAAACGCAGTCTTGGTCTCAACGCCTATATTAAGATCGAAAATCCGCCCGGGCAGCGTGTCCAGCAAGTATTTGTAGGCGACGAACTACTGCAACCTGGACACTATTACCCCACGTCCTTTGTCACCGAACAAGGTGTTGCAAAAAAGTACGGTCGCAATCGTCAACAGCATACAGAGCACATCATAGACACGCTTAGAGGTTATCTGGCTAGGCAACACCCGCTGAGGGCGGAACTTCGGGGCACGTTCGTCGCGGTATAAGGTACTCGCGTGATTGTCTGTTTAGTTCCGTGGACGATTGGATCATTGAACACATCGAACACTGTTCCGTGCTACTTGTTCGACAACATGAACACTCCAGTACATTGGCTTCGAAGACGATTCAAAATGATGGAGAAACCCTGACTGCAGACTAATGGAAGTTCCAGGACTGGTTTCGGTATACAATAAAGCTATGGAAATCAGGACCTGAAACTGGAGGCGCAATGACTGAATGGCATACACTTGAGACACAGGATGCGATCCACCAGATCGACAGCAATTTGGAAAGCGGTTTAACCGCTGTGGAGGCTGCCCGGCGGCTCGAAGAATACGGGCAAAACGAACTGGTCGAACGAGCAGGCAGAAGTGCCTGGTCTATTTTGCTTGAGCAGTTTACCGGAATCATGGTGGTGATACTGATCGTTTCTGCGATCATCTCCGCTATCCTGGGGGAGACGATCGATGCGGTCGTCATCATGGTCATCGT
>JAUXWL010000439.1 GCA_030680155.1 Anaerolineales bacterium | reverse complement strand
GCCAATAACAAAAAAGCGGTCACCAGAGAGGACTCCCGTGACCGCTTTTGACGGTTAAAGAAAAACGACCACGGGCTTGGCGCGCCGTGGTCGTGAGGTTGCAAAAGAAGAACCTAACGACGTACAGGCGCACTACGGCTATCAACACCAGCAATAATGCCAGTGAGAGCGGGGGTACTGTAGAACTTGAACATGAACATTGGACGTGCGCCTCCTTTCAAAGAATTTGCTTCCTTCAAACGGGGGAGAGTTTATCATGCAAGCTAAAACAGAGTCAAGGATGACACCACTGCAAAAGCCAATTAAACACGAAGGTCACTAAGAGAGCGTTTCTTAAGTCAGACCCTAAAGGTTTTTGCCGCAAAACAGAACCATCATTTGCAAAAAAGCGCCCACAAAACGGCGTTTTCGTTACTCAGGGAAACCTTTAAGGTCTTTGCCTACAGTTAAGAAACAGTCTCTTAGGAATACCAAGTAAGAGCCTTTCATTTTAACCTTCGTGTCCTCGCGCCCTGCGGGTTGTGTTTGAAGACCTTTTTGCAGTGGGGTCCCAAATATATCCGCCCACTTGACCAGCACAAGGTGCTCGTAAGTTGAACGACCGATAAAATAAGGCATATCGCAAAAACAGATACGTTCTTCAAGACCGATTAGAAAGAATACCCAAATAACAATCTTGAGCCTTCAGATAGGCGCAGCTTCTTCAAACTCTTAATAAGTTTTTCTTCCCAGGTAATAGTTGATTCCTAAAACCGCAACCCCACTCAACACGCAGATCAAATGAAACGGCAGGTAATCCATTACATCCACGGGCTGACCCGCAACAATCTTCAAATAATAATACGGCGCCCACACCAGAATCCCTGCCCAAACCAAACCGTGACCAAACATCTGCAAGCGATTCTTTGTAGGAGAAGGCATCCCCAATTCCTTGCGGGCAAAAGCGCGCAGACGCGAGCCACCCATCACGCCCAGGAGATGAAGCGGCAGGTACAGGCTCATCGAGGGTTGCTCGCCCATGATCCGCAAAAGGATGAACGGCGCCCATACCAGCACACCCAGCCAGATGAATACGCTTCCCAAACGATAACGCACCCATGCGACACTGTAAATTTTCTCATCGGTTACCATGTGCGAAATGCCTTTATCACTGCTTCGAGTGTTTTATCGATAATTGTGTCCGTTTGCATGATGGAAAGAAACCCTGCCTCAAATTGTGACGGCGCGAGATAGACACCATTCGCCAGCATTTTCTGGAAGAATTTCCCAAACTGAACTTTATCCGCCACTTTGACCGTGTTCCAACCTACAGGCTTGGTTTCGCTAAAGAAGGTCGTGAACATCGTGCCAACTCGCGTTTGTTGGATGGGAATCCCTGCCTGCTTCGCCGCCGACGCGACACCCGCTTCCAACTTCGCCCCAGCCTGCTCCAGTTTCTTCCAACATTCACCACTCTGAATCAGACTCAATGCTGCAATGCCCGCGCTCATCGCCAACGGATTGCCCGATAGAGTTCCCGCCTGATACATCGGACCCGCGGGTGCGACCATCTGCATGATCTCCTTCTTCCCGCCATACGCGCCAACGGGCAGACCGCCACCAATAACTTTACCTAATGTCGTCAGGTCAGGTTTGATATTGTACAGCGTCTGTGCGCCGCCTTTATGAACGCGGAAGCCTGTCATCACTTCATCGAAGATCAAGACCGCGCCGTATTCGTTTGTCAACTTGCGCAAACCTTCAAGGAAGCCTAGCTGCGGCGGGACAACGCCCATGTTCCCAGCCACAGGCTCGACAATGATGCCCGCGATCTGGTCGGGATATTTTTTGAACAACGTTTCCACCGAATCAAGGTCGTTGAAATTCGCAACCAATGTATCCGCTGCCACAGCGCTCGGCACGCCGGGAGAATCGGGCAAACCTAAAGTCGCCACACCCGAACCTGCTTGCACTAAAAGCATGTCCGCGTGACCGTGATAACAGCCGTCAAATTTGATGATCTTCTCGCGCTTCGTGTACGCGCGGGCGAGCCGCAATGCAGACATGGTCGCTTCCGTCCCCGAATTGACAAAACGGATCATCTCGATGTTGGGCATGAATTCCATGATGCTTTTCGCCAATTCCAATTCCAGCGGACTGGGCGCACCGTATGACGTCCCTTTGAGCGCGGCTTCTTGAATGGCTTTCACCACATCGGGATGTGCATGCCCCGTGATGAGTGGACCCCACGAGAGGACGTAATCAATGAAACGATTCCCGTCCACATCGAAGAGATATGGACCTTCGCCGCGCTCGATGAAGAGCGGTTGTCCGCCCACGGCACGGAAGGCTCGCACGGGTGAGTTCACGCCGCCAGGAAATAGTGTTTGCGCTTCTTGAAAGAGAGCGATGGATTTGGTGATGTTCATAAAGACCTCTTGAGTAGTGAGTGGATGATTAGTATTACAGCGCAAGGTTGCGAGTAAAAAAACAGGGCAACATGAGATAAAGAAGGCATGGTATCTTTCCCCAATCACTGCCAAGTGAAAAGGAGCGGAAGAACACCATGCCCAGAGAAATTGTAACCGAAACCAGTCGAGATAAACTGTCGAGTCAAGTCAAGGCATTGATTAGGAAAACCGAGAAGCACGCAAAAGGAGTTCAAGTTGAAACGAGCCCGGCACCCGAATGTAATCTGTCCGTGAAAGAGGTCAAGCTGTTTTTGAAAGAACTGAAGAAGTATATGAAGCTGTTCAAACCTAGCTATCTGCGAGTGGAGCAAATCCAGAAAAGCCTGACCTATCTGCATGGCTTGCTGGGTAATAGCATACGCAAGAACGTAGAACAGATGGCTTTGGGACAGAAGGAGAAAGTACGTAGTCTGCAATACTTTGTCGGGCAAAGCCAGTGGGACACGGAACCAGTGATTGTGACCCATCAAGGATTGATCGGGGAAAGTTTGGGGGAAGAGGATGGGGTAGCGCTGATCGATGAATCGAGTACGATCAAGCAAGGCATTGAATCTGCGGGGGTGGCAGCGCAATATTGTGGTTCGGTGGGAAAGATCGCGAATGGGCAAGTGGGTGTGTATTTGGGCTATGCCAGTCGCAAAGGATACAGCTTGATCGAAGGACAATTGTTCATGCCCGAAAAGTGGTTTGAAGAAGAGCGCGCCGAGCAACGGCAAGCCTGCGGAGTACCAGAAGATCTGATTTTCAAAACGAAGCCAGAAATCGGTCTGGAATTGTTGAAAAACGCCCTCCAACGCAATAATTTGCCCTTTTTCTGGGTAGCGGCAGACGCTTTGTATGGAGACAGCCCCGCGTTTCGAGATGGCGTAGCTGCTACGGGAAAGTACTATTTCACCGCCATCAAAGAGAACAGCCTGATCTGGCGTACCCCGCCGAAGGTTCATCTTCCACCGTGGAGCGGTCATGGGCCTCATCCAACCCGTTTGCGTCTGAGTGATACCAGGAAGCATCCCATTCCAGTCCAGCAACTGGTGAAGAAAATTCAAAAGCAAGATTGGGTTCAAGCGGTTATCAAAGAAGGCAGCAAGGGTCCCATCGTTTGTGATTTTGCATTTCTGCGTGTGACTGAATCGCGCGGCGGCTTGCCTGCCGCTAAACTCTGGTTGATCATTCGCCGCAATCTGGATGACCCCACCGAGATCAAATACTATTTCAGCAATGCTCCTATCTGCACTCCGCTGCAGGAGTTCGTGCGGATCAGTGGAATGAGATGGCCAATCGAATCTATTTTTGAAGAAGCCAAAGGTGAAGTCGGCATGGATCATTACGAGATGCGGAGTTGGTTGGGATGGCATCACCATATGCTCTTGGTTTCTCTGGCTCATCATTTCCTGGTTCGTTTGAGAATCAAATTTCAAGAACAGGCTCCTGCGCTCACGATTTATCAAGTGCGCATTTTGCTTTGTAGCGTTTTGCCATCATTTATTTTTGATATTCAATCCGCTTTAGACCGTGTGCGCTATTACCAACAACGTAACTTCATTGCGTATCGTTCACACCGCAAGAAAAAGATGGCTCAATTAGAGCTTTTCACTCGCAACCTTGCGCTGTAATATTAGAGAGATGTGGATGTGGGAGCAAGACTATTCTCTACTCCTCTATTCTCTAATATCTTTTGTACAGCCAGTTCCCCTGAATGAATGCAGTCAGGGATGCCGATGCCGCGATAGCCATTGCCAGCCAGCGCCAAGCCAGGATGTTTTTCAAGTGCAGCATCAATGCGCTTGAGAATTTCAGGATGACCGAGGTTGTATTGCGGCATGGCTTTGTCCCACATGAAGACGCGCGAGAGGAGCGGCTCGGCGGTAATACCAAGCGTAAGTTTCAATTCTTCTTTTGCCAATTCAAGCAAATATTCCCTCACCCCCAGCCCCTCTCCCATTGGGAGAGGGGGATTCTCCCCTCCCCCTGAGGGGGAGGGGCTGGGGGTGAGGGGCTGTCCTGCCCGCCCAACGAACACGCGGATCAACGCATACCCTTCGGGTGCGCGATGCGGGAACTTTGTGGACGTCCATGTGCAGGCGAGGGCTTTGCGTCCTTCGCGGCGCGGGATGACGTAGCCGTAGCCGTCCAACTCGCGCGGCAGGTCACTTTGTCGGTAGGCGAGGGAGACGGTAGCGGTTGAGGCGTAGGGAATGCTTT
>JAUXWL010000435.1 GCA_030680155.1 Anaerolineales bacterium | reverse complement strand
AAACAGGGGCGGAGACCCTAAAGGTTTCCCTCGCTGGCCAAATTATCTTGTCGAACAGCGTATTTTGCCAGCAAAGTACCCAATCTGACAGAAAAACCTTTAGGGTCTGGGAGTTCACCCCAAATTATTGAGATGATACCGAATTTACGCGAATTTTCGCTAATCTAAAGCACATTCGCGCAGATTTGCGAAGATTAGCGGATCGATTTTTTGCCCGTGGTAGGTAACCACACTTAACTGTGGTGTTACCCAACGGAGTTCGGGTTTATTAGACCGTAAAGAAAGTAATCTCATAATTTCACAAAGCGAGAATTTCCAAAAACTTCGTTTAGGGTGTATTTATTCGGTCTTATATTATTCCCACAACTCACCTTATAATCACTTTGATGCATAAACCACCTCTCATTCTCATCATCGGACCAACTGCCGTCGGCAAGACGGAACTTGCCATTCAATTGGCGGAATCAATGAACGGCGAGATCGTCTCGGCGGATTCGCGCCTCTTTTACCGCGTCATGGACATTGGCACTGCCAAACCTTCCCCTGCTGAGATGGCGCGTGTACCACATCACCTGATCGACATCGTCAACCCTGATGAAACTTTGAGTTTGGCGGTCTTTCAGCAGCAAGCACAGAATGTCATTGCGAATATTCACTCACGCAGCAAACTTCCGTTTTTAGTCGGTGGGACTGGACAGTACATCCGCGCGGTGACAGAGGGATGGACTCCGCCAGAGGTGGCGCCGAACCCAAGGTTGAGGGATGAATTAGAAAGACTTGCCCTGAGCAAGGTCGAAGGGATGAAAGAGGAACGGGGCGAGAACTGGCTACACGAAAAACTTTCATTGCTCGACCCTGAAGCGGCGGCAAATATTGATGCGCGAAATTTCAGGCGGACGATCCGCGCCTTTGAGGTTATTTTTACGACGGGGCGAAAATTCTCCGCGCAGCGTATGCAAAGCGCCTCGCCGTATCACTTGATTTCGATTGGCTTGAACCGCCCGCGCGCGGAGTTATATCAGCGAGTGGATGAACGTATCGAGAAAATGTTCGCGGATGGATTGCTGGACGAAGTAAAAGGTTTGTTGGCGCAAGGCTACGCCCCCACCCTGTCAAGCATGTCTGCAATTGGGTATCGGGAATGTGTCAGCGTAGTGAAAGGTGAGTTGACGATCGAGCAGGCCAAGGCGGAGATGAAGCGCATCACGCGAGTCTTTGTGCGGCGGCAGGCGAATTGGTTCAGGGAGTCCGATCCGCAGATCAAATGGTTTCATCCAGCCAGTGAAAATTCACGCATTGGAATCGAGGAGTACATCCGTAACTCGCTAAAAAATCAGGTGTTGTAATTGACTTTTGCCAAAGGCAAGTATATACTTGCACTAGAATCATCTTCGCTCAACAAACCAATGGAGGAGGAAGTATGGACAGCAAGTTATGGCAAAAGAATTACGACAAAGGGGTTCCATTCACAATTGAATATCCGAAAGCGCCGCTTTTTTATTTTTTGGAGGAAGCCGCGCGCAAGTATCCCAACCGCGCCTGCACGATTTTCAAGGGTGCGGTTATTACTTTCAAGGAGATGGATGAGTTCTCCAACCGGGTTGCCGCCGCACTTGTGGATATGGGCGTGAAGAAGGGCGACCGCGTTGGTCTCTTCATGCCGAACACGCCGCAATTCGTGATGGTGTATTACGGCATCCTTAAGGCGGGCGGCGCAGTGGTTGCCACCAACCCGCTTTACACCCCCCCGGAAATCGAGCATCAAGCCAGCGACGCGGGCATCGAGTATATGTTCGTGATGACGAACTTTTACGAGACCATCAAAAAAGCCCAGCCAAAAACCAAGATCAAAAAAATGATCGTCACCAACTTGAAGGAAACCCTGCCTCCCATTTTGCGGATTCTGTTCACGCTTGCAAAAGAGAAGAAGGGCGGATTCCGCATCGAAGGCGGTTTGCGCGACGGCGACATCTGGCTTCCGGACTTGCTCAGCAAGTACAAAGACGCCTCGAAACCTACCGTGGAAGTTGGTCCTGACGATACGGCTTTGTTCCAATATTCAGGCGGTACGACGGGTGTCTCGAAGGGCGCGGTTGCCATGCACCGTAATGTGGTGGCAAATACGCTCCAGATCAGATCATTTATGCCGAACCTCAATATTGGCAACGAAGTTGTGCTGATGGGTATTCCACTCTTCCATGTGTATGGCATGGTGGCGGGCATGAACTTTGCGATGGCAACGGGCTCCAGTATGGTGATGGTCCCCAACCCGCGCGACTTGAAGGATGTGCTGGATAATATCGCCAAGTACAAGGCGACCATCTTCCCCGGTGTGCCAGCCCTGTACAATGGCATCAACAACTTCCCTGCGGTGAAGGCGGGCAAGTACGACCTTTCCTCCATCAAGGCGTGTATCTCGGGTTCTGCTCCGCTTCTGCGCGAGACCAAGGAACAATTCGAGAAATTAACGGGCGGTAAATTGGTCGAAGGGTACGGACTCTCCGAAGCGCCGACCGCCACACACTGCAATCCGCTCGAAGGTGAGAACAAGACCGGCTCCATCGGCATGCCGTTGCCCGACGTGGAAGTAAAGATCATCAGCCTTGATGATGGCGAGACCGAAATGCCACAGGGCGAGATTGGCGAGATCATCATCCACGGTCCGCAGGTGATGAAGGGCTATCACAACATGCCCACTGAAACCGTCAACACCCTGCGCCAAATGTCTGATGGCAAGACCTGGCTGTTCACTGGCGACATCGCCCGCGTGGACGAAGACGGTTATTTCTACATCGTTGACCGCAAGAAGGAACTCATCAAACCCGGCGGTTACCAAGTCTGGCCGCGTGAAGTGGAAGAAGTGGTTGCTGCCCACCCCAAGGTGATGGATGTGGGCGTGGCAGGCATCCCAGATGCCTATCGCGGTGAGACGGTCAAAGCCTGGGTGGTGGTCAAGCCCAACGAAACTCTGACAGAAGACGAAATCAAAGCCTTCTGCAAGGAGCGGTTGGCGGCGTATAAAGTCCCCACTCATATCGAATTCAGGGATGAACTTCCCAAGACCACCGTCGGCAAGATCCTGCGCCGCGAGCTGGTACGTCAGCACAAGGAAACCAATCCTTCGTAATCCGTGTTGCGTAATTCGTAATCGAAGAATCAAAAAGAGCCTTTCTGTTGCAGAGAGGCTCTTTCCGTATCACGAATTACGCATTGCCTACGCCACTTGAGGCGTTCCGCTCTTCTTGCCTAAAGGCGATGGGACGAGTTTCTCAAATTCCTCGCGGTTGAGGGATTCAACTTCGAGAAGTTTTGTCGCAACCAAGTCCAGCTGCTTGCGATATTTCTTAACCAGCGCTTTGGCGTTCTTGTAGGCGTCCTCCACGATCTTGCGGACTTCGCGGTCAATCTGTTCGGCAACGGCTTCGGAGTAATCGCGCTGTTCCGAGATCTCGCGCCCAAGGAAGATCATCTCCTCCTTTTGACCGTAGGTCATCGTGCCAAGTTCCACGCTCATGCCCAGGCGGGTGACCATGGCGCGCGCCATGCGTGTCACCTGCTCGATGTCATTGGAAGCGCCGGAGGTAATGTCGTCGAAGATGAGTTCTTCGGCGGCACGTCCACCCAGGGCCATTGCAAGCGTTGCAAGCATCTTCTTGCGGGACATGAGAATGCGGTCTTCATCAGGGCGGAACCACGTCACGCCGCCAGCCTGTCCGCGTCCCACGATGGTCACTTTTTGGACGGGGTCTGCTTCAGCGATGGCATTTGCCACAATCGCATGACCAGCTTCATGGTAGGCGATGATGCGCTTCTCTTCATCCGAGATCAGGCGGGACTTGCGTTCCGGCCCCATCACCACGCGTTCAATGGCTTCTTCCAACTCAGGCTGACCGATGGATTTTTTATTACGGCGGGCGGAAAGGATCGCCGCCTCATTGACCAGGTTTTCAAGGTCAGCGCCAGCGAAACCGGGCGTACCGCGCGCAATCGTGGCGAGGTCTGCCTGCGGATCCAATGGCTTGCCTTTGGCGTGAACCTTGAGAATGGCTTCGCGTCCCTTCACATCGGGGCGATCAAGCGTTACGCGGCGGTCAAAACGACCGGGGCGCATCAAGGCAGGATCGAGAATGTCAGGACGGTTGGTGGCGGCAATGATGATGACATTGGTGTCGGTATCGAAACCGTCCATTTCAACCAGCATCTGGTTGAGGGTTTGCTCGCGTTCATCGTGCGAACCGCCCAACCCCGCTCCACGCTGACGACCGACGGCATCAATTTCATCTACGAAGATGATACAAGGGGAATGACGCTTGGCTTGTTCAAAAAGATCACGCACGCGGCTCGCGCCCACGCCCACGAACATTTCAACGAATTCAGAGCCGGAGATCGAGAAGAACGGCACACCCGCCTCACCGGAGACAGCCTTCGCCAACAGGGTCTTGCCTGTTCCCGGAGGGCCAACGAGCAAGACACCCTTTGGAATACGCGCGCCGAGTTGAATAAACTTCTGCGGTTCCTTGAGGAACTCAACCACTTCGGCCAGTTCCTGTTTGGATTCTTCAGCCCCAGCCACATCAGCAAAGGTCACGGTGGGGTGCTCGCCGCTGAACATACGCGCACGGGATTTTCCGAATGACATGGCGGCATTGTTGCTGCCCTGTGCCTGGCGGAAAATAAACCAAAGCAGACCACCCATGAACAGGATCGGCAGCAGATACAAAGCGCCGCTCAACACACCGCCCCATGCCGAAGGCGCACTGACTTCAACCTCAACCTTTGCAAGTTGTTCGGTGGTCACGCCAAAACCGCGCAGTTGATCCACCAGGGTTGTATCCGCTTCCTTGCGGGATTCGGCTTCCGTGCCATCGGGAGAGACGACACGAATAACGTCATTACCTTCCACAACGATGCGCGAAACTCTGCTGTTTTGGACCTGCTGAGCCACCTTGCTGATGGTGAGCGGTTCCACTGTGCCTGTAGTATCACGGAATCCCACGTATAACATGGCTCCAATGGCTACAAGCAGCAGAAAGTACACAAAAAACGATTGACTACGGGAATTCACGGAATCCTCCAAATTTGACTTTCATCGAGATTATACCAAGCCAAATGGATAGACGCAGTGACTTGGGCTTTTATTATATGATTCTCTAATACGCCTCGAATCTACCCGAAGCCTGCCTGCAAAACAATCGGCCCCATCTTCGCTGATATATCTTCACGAGTCCTGATCCAAAATCAATTCCACCGGGCAGTGATCCGATCCCATCACCCCGTCGTGGACGATCACATCCCGCACACGCGGCATAAGCGCCTTGGAAACCAGGAAATAATCCAGCCGCCAGCCGATGCCCCGTGCCCGCGCATTCAAGCGGTACGTCCACCAGGTGTATTGCACTTTATCAGGATAGAGGGAGCGATACGCATCCACAAAACCGTTGTTCAGGAAATTCTGCACCCACTCACGTTCTTCAGGCA
>JAUXWL010000431.1 GCA_030680155.1 Anaerolineales bacterium | reverse complement strand
TTTGGGGTGAACTCCCAGACCCTAAAGGTTTTTCTGTCAGATTGGGTACTTTGCTGGCAAAATACGCTGTTCGACAAGATAATTTGGCCAGCGAGGGAAACCTTTAGGGTCTCCGCCCCTGTTTTTTGAGAAGATACATTTCCCGACCCAATCGGGACGCCAGTCCCATGACAACGGGACAACGCATACGGTACATTGTGTCGAATATCGTCACAGGAGATTCGTATGCGAAAATTCTTTAAATGGCTCGGCATCGTGTTAGGCAGTTTGATTGGATTGATCGTTTTCGCCGCGCTGGGGCTTTACCTCAGCGCCAGCATTCGATTGAACAAGACCTACTCTGTTCAGGCTGAAACGATCACCATTCCCAGTGACTCTGCATCCATCGAGCGCGGCAAACAATGGGTGGAAAGCGGCGCATGCAAGTATTGTCACGGCGATGACCTCGCAGGCACAGCCTTTTTGGAAGACCCCATGCTCGGAAAAATTCCGGCTCGTAACCTTACATCAGGCAAAGGCGGCGTGGAAAGCGAGTTTACGGATGCAGATTGGGTACGCGCCATCCGTTATGGCATTAATCCCCAAGGTCAATCTCTGATCATCATGCCATCCAGTTATTTTTACTATTTCAGCGATAGCGACTTGGGCGACATCATCGCTTATCTCAAGTCGCTTCCGCCAGTGGACAAAGAATGGTCTGACCCCGAATTCACGCCGTTCGGAAAAATCCTGGTCGGCGTGGGAGTGGGCAATGTCATCGAAACGGAAAACATTAACTACGTCGCAGTGCATCCGCCCGCGCCAACGGAAGGTGTCACTGCCGTATATGGTGAGTATTTGGTTGAAGTTAGTGCATGCCGTATGTGTCACGGTGAAGATCTGGCTGGAGACGAAAACCCTCCCAACCCTGCCGCGCCTGCCGTGCCTGGCCTTGCCGCTGGCAGTGAAGTGGCTTCCTGGTCTGAAGCGGAGTTCATCCAAACCATCCGCACGGGTGTGACTCCCTCGGGTCGTCCGCTGACCGAGTTCATGCCCTGGACAGAGTTCAGAAACATGACCGACAACCAACTCAAAGCCATCTGGTTGTATCTGAATTCACTGTCAGCGGAATAATATGATGAACCATTTTCCTTCGAAGACCACTGCCTGGCTGGCTGTCGTCGTTGGCATTGCAACAATACTTGGCGTGATTTTTCTCTCTCTATTCTTTGCGGTTGGCCAGCTCTGGGGTTCCCTCAACGATGCTTTCATCGCATTGGAAGCCATCCTCAGCGCGGCATTGGCATGGACGCTTTATTCAACTCTTCGATCAGGATCGCCTGCTTTGAGTCTATTCGGTTTGATCGCGGCGGGAGTCGGCGCGCTGGTTGTCATAATCGGTTCGTGGCTGGTGATCTCAGGCAAAACCGACTATGTGCTGGCGGAACATTACATGAGTCTTGGCTTTGGCTTGATCGGTTTGTGGTTATTGATCTTGAATGATCAGTTCGGGAAAAGCCGTCTTCTGCCGACTCAACTGATTCGATTCGGCTTAATCGTTGGCGTGTTCATGCTGGTAGGATTATTAAGTGGCTATGGCGTCGTTCATGGACTGGGCGGGAACGATATCACACCCTGGTTCGTACAGGCGGGAGATATTGCGGGTGTTGTAGGTTGGATGATCCTCTATCCCATTTGGTGCATCTGGCTGGGACGCGCGCTTTTATCAAGCAGTGCAAGATAAACCACAAGGAGAACCACCCATGCTTTACAGGATTATCGTCTTTCTGCACGTCATTTCCACTTTCGGATTCTTACTCTCTCATGGCGCATCCGTCAGCATGGCGTTTGCCTTGAAGCGCGAACGTGATGTAAAAAAGATTCGTGCCCTGCTCGATCTATCGGGCGCATCCTATCCACTGATGAGTTTGACCCTGTTGGCATCCATCATTTTTGGGATCATCGCGGGTTTTCAAGGTCATTGGTGGAAATTCGGCTGGATTTGGGCTTCGATGGCGCTGCTGGTTGTCATCATCGCCTTGATGTATTTTTGGGGTTCGAGAATTTATGGCGCGGCAAGGAAAGCAATGGAACTCCCATCTGAGCCATCGGGGAGTAACGAAGAACTCTTCGCAATTTTAGAAAAGAGCAATCCCATTTTGCTCACGCTGATTGGCTACGGCGGTTACGCCATCATCGCATGGCTGATGATGGTCAAGCCGTTCTAATCACCCTCACCCTATCCCTCTCCCAAAGGGAGAGGGGACTCTCCCTTCCCCCGAAGGGGGAAGGGCTGGGGATGAGGGAAAACGAGACTATACTATCCTCGATGACAAACAAACAAGACACCGAGAAACTCAAGATTTTTCAGAACACCCGCTGGCACAAGTGGATTGATATCGTGTGGGTGATTCTATTTATCCTTGCCATCGGCATCTTGATCGCCTCCCTGCCTGGCTATGCCAGCCACGTCTCAAATTTTCAGGTTGATGCCATTGACGCCCCGCCCGCTATCGTCAAGGCATTGCGCTTCGCAAGCATGCTGGCTTCGATTGCGAGCGCCTGCCTGTCCATTGTTCTATCCGCCATTCTGTTTTGGCGTAAACGCGGCGAAGCAATGGCGGTCTTCGCTTCGTTTTTCCTGCTGGGTTACGGCGTCATCATGGCGGGACCGCTGGAAGCGTTGAACGCATTCGAGCCTGGGGAATTTACCTCGGTGGTATTTGCCATCCAGTCCGCGCTGTTTATGACGCCGATCATGTTCATCTTCTGCCTCTTTCCCAACGGACGATTCGTTCCGCATTGGACTCGCTTCGCCGCCTTCGCAAGCCTGGTCTACATTCCCCTCGGTTTTTACCTGCCGCCAGCCGAACTGTTCAACTTGAAAAAACCTCTCACTGCCCTCTTCGGCTTCGGATATTTTATTTTCATAATCATCGGCGTGTACGCGCAGGTCTTTCGTTACCGCCGCGTCTCTACACTGCCAGAACGCCAGCAAACCAAATGGTTCGTCTACGGTTTGGTATTATGGCTCGCGCTTTCCATCCTTGGATTCATCCCGTACGTCATTCTCCAAAACCTGCCGATTGGCGCGCTCCAACCCTGGTGGTCGCCCCTCAGTCAACTCAGCTGGTTCGTCACGATGACGATTCTCCCGCTTGCCTTCGCCATCGCCATCCTGCGCTATCGCCTGTGGGACATTGACATCCTCATCAGCCGCACCCTCGTTTATGGCGCGCTGACCGCCATCGTCATCGCTCTCTACATTTTGATCGTCGGCGGGTTCAGCGAACTCTTTCAATCCAGCGGCAACCTTTTCATATCTTTGCTCGCAACAGGACTGATCGCGGTTCTCGTCCAACCCCTGCGCGAACGACTGCAACGCGCGGTCAACCGTCTGGTCTATGGCGAGCGCGATAATCCCATTTCGGTGCTGACCAAACTTGGTGAACGACTCGAAGCGACGGTCGCGCCCGATTCCATCCTTCCGACGATTGTCGAATCCATCTCACAGGCGTTGCGACTTCCTTACGTGGCGGTCATGCTCAAAGAGGGGACTGAATTTACGCTGGCGGCAGAATGTGGACAAAAACCCGCTTCAACCCTGACCTGTGAACTGTTCCCGCTTAATTATCGGAGCGAACCCGTTGGGCAGATCCTCGTCTCCAGGCGCGCGGGCGAAGACTCCTTCACCGCTGACGAAATGACTCTCCTGCAAAATATCGCGCGACAAGTTGGAGTCGCCGCGTACGCGATTCAAGTAACGCGCGACCTGCAACATTCGCGCGAGCGTCTCGTCACCGCCCGCGAAGAGGAGCGCCGCCGCCTGCGCCGCGACCTGCACGACGGACTCGGTCCCACCCTCGCCAGCCTCACGCTAAAACTAGATGCCGCCCGCAATCAATTGAAACAGAATCCTGACGAAACCGATTCCTTGCTGGTCGAGTTGAAATCCCAGACCCAATCCGCCATCGAAGATATCCGCCGCCTCGTCTACAACCTGCGTCCGCCCGCGCTGGATGAACTCGGTTTGTTCTCCGCCATTCAGGAATATGCCACCAATCACCTCCGCCCAGGGTTATCGGTGCGGATTGAACGCAATGGTGAATTCCCCAAACTTCCCGCCGCCGTCGAAGTAGCCGCCTATCGCATCGTCTGCGAAGCGCTGACCAATGTCTCGAAACATTCGCAGGCATCCGAATGTGACGTCCGTCTGGTGTTCAACGGCGCATTGCAACTTGACGTTCAGGATAACGGCATTGGCTTGCCGCAGGGAACACACAGCGGCGTGGGAATGTTTTCCATGCGCGAGCGCGCCGCCGAGTTGGGCGGATCGTTCGCAATTGATTCTTCGACAAGTGGGGTTCACGTCACCGCACAATTACCTTGTGAGGTGGATGATGAACGCTAAGTTTCTGTCATTGCGAGCCGCCGTCCTGAGCGGAGCCGTGTACTCACGGCGTAGTCGAAGGACGAGCGGCGAAGCAATCCCCTACATGGTGAGCGGGATTGCTTCGTTGTCGCTCCTTCTCGCAATGACGGGGAATAGTGGGATGCGATGAATCCTGACCCCATCCGCGTTTTGATCGTGGACGACCACGCGCCCTTCCGCGCAGGTCTGCGCGCCCTGCTCACCTCTGTCCCTGAAATGGAAGTGGCGGGCGAAGCAGAAAACGGCGAAGACGCGATCCGCGCAGCCGCGGCGCTCCAACCCGATGTGATCCTGATAGACATTCAAATGCCTGGCATGAACGGCATCGAAGCCACGCGGCTCATCTACGGATCCAGTCCGCACATCGGCGTGATCGTGCTGACCATGTTCGAGGACGACGACTCGGTCTTTGCCGCCATGCGCGCGGGTGCGCGCGGGTATCTGCTCAAAGGCGCCGACCAAGCCGAAATCCTGCGCGCCATCCACTCGGTCGCGAGCGGCGAAGCGTTATTTGGTCCAGGCATCGCGCGGCGGCTGATCAACTTCTTCGCGCAACTCAATTCCAAGCCTCCGCATCCATTCCCTGAATTGACCGAGCGTGAACGTGAAGTGCTTGACCTGCTCGCGCGCGGCATGAGCAACGCCGAGATCGCGGGCACGTTGGTCATCAGTCAGAAAACCGTTCGCAATCACGTTTCGAACATCTTCAACAAATTACAGGTTGCAGACCGTTCCCAAGCCATCATCCGCGCGCGGGATGCAGGGTTGGGATGAAAATGTTTATGCATGGTATGCCTCAATCTATACTCAGTAGTTCACGAAAGCGCGTAATTGGCGCTCTCTACCGCCAGGTTTGCGCTAGAGAGCGCACGCTGCGCAGTACGCGAGGTTTTCGTGATCTACTGATGACCCCACTGCAAAAAGGTCTTCAAACACAACCCTCAGGGCGCGAGGACACGAAGTACACGAAGGTTAATAAATGAAAGGCTCTTACTTGGTGTTCCTTAGTGACCTTCGTGTTTAATTGGTTTTTGCAGTGGAGTCACTGATACTGATTTGCGTTAAAGGCGAATATCAACTTTCCCTGTGGCTGCCCGACCCTCTGCCAGTTTGCAAAACGGCCCGCGTTATGCCATCCGCTTTGCCACCGTCAGGTTATAAATTCCCCCCGCCGCTTTTATCGTGTGCATGCAAAGGTTGTCAGCGGCAGTCGCTCAAGCCGCCGTACCCATATCTGGGCATACATCCTCGGCGGCGTTTTGCGAGGGAAATCCTGCGCCGGGGAAAGTGCCCAGAATGGGTACGGCGCAGGGAGCAAGTCAC
>JAUXWL010000424.1 GCA_030680155.1 Anaerolineales bacterium | reverse complement strand
CCGCTAAAGCGGACTAAGCTGAACTTATCCGAAAAATCGGAGTGCAGACTTTAGTCTGCCTTAGCATTGCGGACTGAAGTCCGCGCTCCGGGAGTTTTCGCGAAGCCCGCCAAATCCCAATTCTAAAAACAAACTTTGAGTACTCCCCTTTTGGTACAATCACCCCCTATGCAAATGAAGAAATGGCAATTCTGGCTTGGGGTGCTGATCAGCATCCTGTTTCTCTGGCTCGCCCTGCGCGGGCTTCATCTCGGAGATTTTTGGAGCGCGGTTCAGCAAGCGGACTATATCTGGCTCTTGCCAGGTATTTTTGTGTATTTCATCGGCATGTGGATCCGGGCGTGGCGCTGGCATTACCTGCTGGGACCGATCAAGAAAATCCCCACGAAGACCATGTTTCCTGTCACTGTCATCGGCTACATGGGCAACAATATTTATCCCGCCCGCGCGGGAGAAGCGCTGCGCGCCGTCATTTTGAAACGCAAGGAAGGCGTACCCGTCTCCGCTTCACTGGCGACCATCATCGTGGAGCGCATCTTCGATGGCGTGGTGATGCTGGCGTTCATCTTCGTCAATTTGACCGAGTTGGCAAAACTGACGGGTTCATCGGGCTTTGTGGGCAATATTCAGGAAGTGGCGATCTACGGCACAGGGATTTTCCTCGGCGCGCTGGCAGTCTTTTTAGCTGCCGCCATGTTCCCACAACGGACCGCAACCATCGGCACATGGATGATCGAACGATTCACCCCCAGGCGGCTGCACGAAAAGACCAACAGCATCATGCGCAAATTTTTGGAGGGACTCGCTTCGCTCCGCTCTCCTCTTAACGTGTTGATGGTCTTTTTTACCTCGGTCATCATCTGGCTGTTGGAGACGGTGAAATATTGGTTCGTGATGCACGCCTTTGATTTCGAGGTATCGTTTTTCGCCTTAATGCTTCTGAACGGCATCGTCAATCTCGCCACCACCATCCCATCCGCGCCGGGGTACATCGGCACCTGGGAAGCCGTGACAAAAGCGGTTCTGGTCGCCTATCTGGTCCAACCGGATGTTGCGCTTGCCTATGCAGTGGCGCTGCACGTGGCGCTCTGGCTGCCCATCACGTTACTCGGCGCGTATTATCTGGCGCGCGAGGGTGTCAAGTGGTCGGATAATTTGAGGGAAGAAACCAGGGAATAAATTTCAAGATGTCGTTGCGAGGAGAGCACCCTTCTCGACGAAGCAACCTCCAAGTTATGCGGGGATTGCTTCGGGCAAAGAACAAAAACGCCCTCGCAATGACATAAAATGAGGAAAAATGAAAATCGCAATTATTGGAGCAGGATACGGCGGCATGGCTGCCGCGTGGGATCTGAAAAAAGCGGGGCATGATGTGACCATTTTCGAGTCTGCCAGCCATGTGGGCGGGCTGGCAAGCGGATTCAAGGAACCGCATTGGGATTCATCGGTGGAGAAGTTCTATCATCACTGGTTTCAGTCGGACAGCGAAATGCTCGGCATGATCCGCGAGTTGGGGCTGGAGGATAAGGTCATCTTCCCGCGCCCGCTGACGGTGATGTACCACAAGCAGAAGTGGTATCCCTTCGACTCGATCCTCAACGCGCTTCGCTTTCCCGGACTGGGATTTGGTCTGAACAAAATTAGATTCGGCTTCGTCGGACTCTTTCTGCGTCTCACGAACAACTGGCGCGCGTTGGAGCAAGTCACCGCGCATGAGTGGATGTTGAAATACGCGGGCAGGCAGGTCTACGAGCAGATGTGGCAGCCATTGTTGATCGGGAAATTCGGTCCATTTTACAAGGATGTCAACATGGCGTGGATGTGGGCGCGTATCAAGGCGCGGACGACTCGTCTCGGCACGTTTGAGGGCGGCTTTCAGAATTTTTCGGATCTGTTTGCGGAGAAGTTACGGGAAGCGGGAGTCGGGATTCGGCTTGGGACGAGTATCGAGTCTATTAAGCAGGAACAGGCTGGGTTGTCGGTGCGAAGCGAGCAGGGTGCTGAATCCTTCGATAAGGTCCTCGTTACCACATCCCCGAATCTGATGGCGAAGCTATGTCCCGAACTCCCTGAAAATTATTTGAAGGGACTGCTGGGGTTGAAGTCGATGGGCGCAGTGGTGATGACGCTCTCGCTCAAACATCAGCTTTCGAAGGATGGCTTTTACTGGTTCAACGTGCCCAAGGAGGAGGGCTATCCCTTCCTGGCGTTGGTGGAGCATACGAACTTTGTTTCGAGCGATCATTTCGGCGGCGACTATATCGTGTACGCGGGCGATTATTTGGAAGCGGGTCACGAGTATTTTTCGATGAGCGCTGACGAATTGCTGGAACGCTTCATCCCCGCCTTCCAAAAGTTCAACCCTGAATTCAAGCATGAGTGGATCAATAAAATTTGGGTTCACAAAACGAATTACGCCCAGCCCGTGCCGCTGGTGGGACATTCGAAGAACATCCCCGCCATCCAAACGCCCATTGACGGGTTGTACTTCGCTTCAATGAGCCAGGTCTACCCGTGGGACCGCGGCACGAATTTCGCGGTGGAGATCGGAAGACGCGCAGCGAGGATGATGGGGTAGAAACAAAATTTGTAGACATGTGCTAAAATCCGAAATACTTTTGGCTGCCAGGAGGTTAGCACATGCCTATTGAAAATGGAGTTGGTTATGGAGAATATACGGGGGTAAAAATTGAACACTTGTCAAAAATAATTGCAATGCACTTGGCAGTCACCCAAGCGGTAATCAAGAAACATGCTTCTTACTATGAACTTGAATATCGCTATGTTGATTTAACAGCAGGGAAAGGGAGTACGCCCGATGGAACTATGGGCAGTCCAATTGTTTTTCTTACGAAAGCTAGCGATTCAAAATTCGACATTCCCTTTCGAGCTGATTTGATCGAGCGTGAACCGAAAAATATTGAGGAACTTGAAAAGACTATATCAGCACGTTCAACTGAATTCTTGCAACAGGGAAAAATCTATTATCATCCCGACGACTACGAAAAAGTAATACCGAATTTATTCAAAACAAAAAAGGATTTTGAATTAGGGCTTGTCTATGTTGATCCAACTGGAACAAAAGATTTACCAGATATTAATACGCTTGCCCGTATCTCAAATATGAGACCCCGTATGGAAATACTTTTTTACCTGTCTGCAACAGGCGTTAAGAGACAATTTCAACAAACTCATAAACTTTTGGAAGATTTTTTGAATGCAACAGGCAAGCAACATTGGCTAATCCGAAAGCCAATCAAGGGCGACAAACATCAGTGGACATTTTTGCTCGGTAGTAATTCAGATTTATTCAAACCATACAGAAGTATTAGAAGCTACTTTTATCTTCTAAATTCTCCTGAAGGGCAACAAGTTTTTGAGAAGATGAATTTAAGTCAGGATCAAAGAATTGAGCAAAAGCAACCACGCTTTGATGGATTTTGAAAATCAAAACATTTGTGCTATTATTGAATTGTTCTCTCGGAGGAGAAAATGGCTCAGTCTAAAATTGAGTGGACCGAATCAACATGGAATCCACTCACAGGTTGTACTAAGATTAGCCCTGGCTGTAAGCATTGTTACGCAGAGCGCATGGCAAAACGTCTTCACGCCATGGGACAACCGAACTACACGAACGGCTTTAAATTAACCATGCATCCGCAATCGCTCGAAAAACCTTTGGAATGGAAAACCCCGCAGGTTATTTTCGTCAATTCCATGAGCGACTTATTCCACAAGGATGTGCCTTTGGAGTTTATCCAAAGTGTGTTCGATGTGATGAAACGCGCGCACTGGCATCAATTTCAGGTGTTAACCAAACGCTCCGAACGGTTG
>JAUXWL010000422.1 GCA_030680155.1 Anaerolineales bacterium | reverse complement strand
GGACACCAGGTCACCATCTTTGCGCCGCGTTTCCCCGGCTATAAAGATGACCAGCCCAGCATTGTGCGTTTGCCTTCATTGAAGTATTTGAACAACCCGCCCATTTATGTGGCGGTGTTGGGCACGCCGCGCAGCACCTGGTCGTTAACCCGCAAGCATTTTGACGTATTGCACGCGCACAGTCCGTTGAGTGTTGGGCTGTTGGCATATTTCACAGCGTCCACAAAAAATTTGCCGTTGATCTATACCTATCACACGTCCATCACGGATTACACGCATTATGTCAAATTCATTGGGGGGACAAGTCTTGTGAAGCAGGCAGCGGGCTGGTTTAGCGCCACATCCACGAATTTGGGAGACCAGATCGTAGTGCCTTCGCCGAAATTCCAGCGTTTGCTGTTGGAGCAAAAAGTCACCCGACCTATTCATACCATCCCAAATGGCATTGACTTGAGCATGTTCCAAACGGCGAAGAATCCCGGTAGTCTGCGAAACAGGCTGGGGGTAGGTCCCGATGCGCCGATCCTGCTCACAGTCGGACGCATGGACCCGGAGAAGCGTCTTGATTTCATCGTGGATGCGTTTGTCCGTATTTCAGAACGGCATCCAAATGCGCGGCTTGTCTTTGCCGGGGATGGAGGCGCGCGCAAGGGGTTGGAGGAAAAAGTGGCTGGCGTCAGCGCGAAGGAGCGCATCCACTTTTTGGGGATGGTTGATCGCGCCGACCTGCCGGATGTGTTCCACGATGCGACGCTTTTCCTGTCCGCTTCGACGACGGAGGTACACCCGATTTCAGTGATCGAGGCGATTGCTGCGGGTCTGCCGATGGTGGCGGTGGAAGACGAAGCGTTTGAAGGCATGATCGAGAACGACCAGAACGGATACATGGTGAAATTGGATGTGAATGTGTTCGCGGAGACCGTTTCTGACCTGCTGGCAGATCATGATAAGGTGGAGCGGTTTGGCAAACATTCAGCCAGGCTGAGCGAGAAATATTCCATCGAGGGGCAGGTGCGGGCGTTGGAGAAGTTGTATATGGAAGCCATCCTGCAAAACTGGCGCGGAAAATTTTTCGAACGGTTTATGCCAAAGGGTATTGAGCATATCCCTCAACGCATTGGCAGAAGGATCACGGGCATGCTTCCGGGTGGATCGAAGGAGAAAAGCGAGTAATACCAAATCATGATCCGCAGATGACGCAGATCGCAGATTTTCGTTTTATTTTCCGCATTCTCTACCGTACATCGTGTTTTTTTACCGCCAAGACACCAAGAACGCCAAAGTTTTTTAAGGCTTTCTTGGCGCACTTGGCGGTTTGATTTTGCAAATTTGTACGGTAGTGAATTTCTGCATAGTCTGCCTAATCTGCGGATTACGTAGCGCTTGCGGGGGGTATAATTCTGAGCCGATGGCCATTTTAGATGAACACATGCTGGAATTTTTCAGCCGCAGTCCCGAGCAGACGCGGCGCATTGGCATGCGCCTCGGCGGGGCGTTGAAATCCGGGGATGTACTCTGTTTGCAGGGAGATCTCGGCGCGGGAAAAACCACCTTCACACAAGGTCTTGCACAAGGCTGGGGTTCGCTCGATGCGGTTTCAAGCCCGACCTTCATTCTTGTCAATCAATATCGCCGCGCTGACGGAAGCCAACTTTTTCATCTTGACGCCTATCGCCTCGAATCCGTGCCCGAAGCGGAGGAGCTTGACATCGATTCCATGCTCGAGGAAGGCTCGCTTATCATCGAGTGGCCCGAGCGGCTCGATGGTTTGATTCCCAGCGAACATTTATGGATCAATCTTGAATACATTTCCGAGGAACACCGCCAGATGAAATTCCATGCGCGCGGCAAACGCTACGATGAACTACTGGATGGCGTCCGCCAATCCATGTTTGGAGGGGCATAATGCTGATTGCAGTGGACACCTCCACCGCGCAGGTTGGGCTGGCGCTTTATGACGGGGAACAGGCGCTCGGCGAGATGACCTGGACGACTCGCCAGCATCACACCACGGAACTTGCCCCGGCTCTTTCCGGACTTTTGACTCGCTGCGGTGTGACGATGGACATGGTCCACGCTTTGGCAGTGGCGATTGGTCCGGGGTCGTTCACGAGTTTGCGAGTCGGGTTGTCTTTGGTGAAGGGCATTGCGCTGGCGCGCAGCCTGCCGCTCATTGGCATTCCCACCCTGGATATCATCGCGGCGGCGCAGCCTGCGGCGAAACATCCGCTGATCGCGGCGCTGCAGGCGGGGCGCAAGCGAATCGCTTACAGCGTGTATCAAAGCACGGGGACGGGCTGGCAGGTTGAGGGTGAGGTCCGAAGCGGGACAGTGGATGAGTTGCTGGAGGGAATCGAGAGTCCAACGATCATCGCAGGTGAGATTAATCCCGAAGACCGCAGGAAAATATCGAAGAAGAAAAAGATAACGTTGGCGTCGCCCGCATACTGTGTGCGGCGTCCGTCTGTGCTGGCGGAGCTGGCGTGGGCGCGCTGGCAGGCGGATGATGTGGATGACGCGGCGGCTCTGGCCCCGATCTATTTGCACGTGGCTGGGACGCCGATTGAATGAATTTGATCATTCGAAAAATGACCCTGGAGGATCTGGAGGCTGTGGTTGCAATTGACCAGGTCTCTTTTTCACTGCCGTGGCCAGCGCGTTCGTTTCAGTTTGAAGTGATGGATAATGAGGCTTCACGCTGCTGGGTCGTGGAAGCAGATGGACGTGTGATCGCGATGCTGGTCGGCTGGCTGATCGTGGATGAATTGCATGTGGCCACATTTGCAACCCACCCCGACTTTCGCGGGCAGGGGATCGGTAAAAAATTATTACTGCACGCGCTGCGAATCGCGCAGGAGGAAGGCGTGGTGAAGTCGTTTTTGGAAGTGCGCGCTGGCAACCAGGTCGCGCAGAAGATGTATCGTGAATTCGGTTATGTGGAAGATGGAATTCGCAAGGAATACTACAAGGATAACGCGGAAGATGCGATTCTCATGTCGCTGAATGATTTGAGCCGCCTGCCCGGAGGATAAATGTCTGCTGAAGAGACGCTTGCCCGCATCGCCAGGGAAGTTTCTGTTTGCACAAAATGTGCCTTGCATGAATCGCGCAAGCAGGCCGTGCCGGGCGAAGGTCCCGCAAATGCGGAGATCATGTTCATTGGTGAAGGACCGGGATTCCATGAAGGCGAGCAGGGACGTCCGTTCGTGGGGGCTTCGGGCAGGTTTTTGGATCAATTACTGGAGCAGGCAGGCGTCACCCGCGCGGAGGTGTTCATTGCGAACGTGGTCAAGTGCCGCCCGCCGGGCAACCGTGATCCGCAGGTGGAGGAATTGGCGGAGTGTGATCCGTACTTGCAGGAACAGATCGAAGCCATCAACCCGAGTATCATTGTCACATTGGGGCGGGTTTCAATGGGCAAGTTTGTGCCCGGGGTGAAGATCACCGAAGTGCATGGTCAGATGCGCAAGGTTGGGGAGCGGTTCGTCATTCCGATGTTCCACCCTGCGGCGGCGCTGCATCAGCCTGCGTTGAAACCGTCCATTTTGGCGGATTTTGCAAATCTGCCTGACCAGTTGAATGAAGCGCGCAGGGCGCTTGGCAGAAAAATCATTGAACGAAAGCCGCTGCCTCCGAAGCCGGAGAAGCCGCAGCAATTGAGTTTGTTTTAATTACATTTTGGAGCGCGGACTTTAGTCCGCCCATATAGCGGACTAAAGTCCGCGCTCCGTTAATTTATGAAGGAAAACTATGTCAACCAAAGATACGCTCATCAAAAAATTGAAGGATAAAAATGCCAAGGTCGCGATTCTGGGCTTGGGTTATGTTGGGCTGCCGCTGGCAGTGGTGTTTGGCGAGGCGGGGTTCCATGTCACTGGTGTGGACCCTGATAAACGTAAGATCGATGCGCTGGCTGAGGGGAAGTCGTATATCCCTGATGTGAAAACGGAGACGGTGGCGAAGCTCGTCAAAGATGGGAAGTTCACCGCCACGACGGACTTTTCCGTGTTGAAGGATATGGATGCGGTCAGCATTTGTGTGCCGACTCCGCTGCGCCAGACGGGCGACCCTGACATGTCGTTCATCATTTCCGCGACGGAGGAATTGGCGAAGTACATGCACAAGGGCATGGTGGTGGTGCTGGAGTCTACGACGTATCCGGGCACGACCCGTGAACTGCTCCTGCCAAAACTGGGAGTTGAGCACAACCTGACAGTGGGTGAGGATTGGTTCCTTGCGTTTTCCCCCGAACGTGTTGACCCCGGGCGCGAGGATTACACGACCATCAATACACCCAAGGTGATGGGCGGAATCACGGAAGCGTGCGGTGAAGTGGCAACGATCTGGTATGAAGGCGCGATCAAGATCGTGCATCATGTCTCCACGGCGGAAGCGGCGGAGATGTCGAAACTGCTGGAGAACACCTTCCGCATGATCAATATTGGATTGGTCAATGAACTGGCGATCATGTGCGAACGCCTCGGCGTGGATGTGTGGGAGGTGATCGATGCCGCCGCAACCAAGCCGTTTGGTTTTATGAAGTTCACGCCAGGACCGGGGCTAGGCGGTCACTGCATCCCCATTGATCCGCTGTATCTTTCGTGGAAGATGAAGTCGTTTAATTACAACGCGCGTTTCATCGAACTGGCTTCCGAGATCAATACCAACATGCCACGCTATGTCGTCAGCCGTGTGTTGGAAGGGATGAATGACCGCGGTATCCTGTTGAAAGGCTCAAAGGTGTTGGTGCTTGGCGTGGCATACAAACCCGATATTGACGATGTGCGCGAATCGCCTGCCTTGGATGTGATCGGTCTCCTGCAAAAGAAGGGCGCGAATGTGGAATATCACGACCCGTATATTCCACACATCCACCATGAAGATGACGGCTGGCAAATGGACAGTGTCGCGGATATTATGAAGTCCGTAAAGGCGGCGGATGCGGTGGTGATCGTCACCAATCACAGCCAGTATGATTACAAGTCGATCATCGAAGCGGCGAAATTCGTCTTTGACTCGCGTAACGCGACAGGGAAACTTGGTAAAAATAACGAGAAGGTTGAACGGCTTTAGATGTCATTGCGAGGGCGTTTTTGTTCTTTGCCCGAAGCAATCTCCTCACTAATGCGGAGATTGCTTCGCCGCCAAACTCAAGAGCGCGGCTCGCACGCGTGCCTGCGCACGGTACAGGCAATGACATATTTTATGAGGAGGCAGACATGGGACATTATTTGGTAACAGGCGCGGCGGGTTTTATCGGTGCGCGGACTTCGGAAATGCTGCTCGAGCAGGGACATACTGTCGTCGGCATTGACAATGTCAACGATGCGTATGACCCGCGCATGAAGGAATATCGTTTGAAGAGACTTCAGGCGATGAAGGGATTTAAATTCCACAGGCGCGATATTTCCGAGAAGTCGTGCGTTGAATTATTCAGGGGGGACAAACTCGATGGGGTGATCCATCTGGCAGCGCGGGCAGGGGTGCGCTTCAGTGTGGAGAATCCGTGGGTCTTTGTTGAATCCAATGTGCTGGGGACGTTGAACATGCTCGAAGTCTGCCGCCAATATGGATGCAGGAAAATCGTCCTCGCCTCCACCTCCAGTATCTATGGTGAGAATCCGCCCTACCCGACGCCTGAAACAGCCTCCAGCAGTGAGCCGATGCAACCGTATGCAGCCAGCAAAAAGGGAGCCGAGGCGCTGCTCCACTCGTATCACCATCTTTATGGAATCGATGCGACCATCGTCCGCTATTTCACGGTCTATGGGCCGGCGGGACGTCCTGACCTCGCCATGTTCCGCTTTGTGCAGTGGATCATCGAAGGTCAGCCCGTGCGGATTAACGGTGACGGAAATCAATCGCGTGGTTTCACCTACATCGACGATATTGCGCGCGGGACGATTGCCGCGCTTAAACCGCTGGGCTACGAGATCATTAACCTTGGCGGACATGAAGTCATCAGCATCAATCAACTGGTGGAGATGGTCGAGGAATTGACGGGCAAGTCTGCAAATGTCCAATACGGTCCGCCCAATCTGGCGGATATGCTCACCAATCAGGCGGATGTCAGCAAGGCGCGCGACCTGCTGGGCTGGGAGCCGCAATTCGATCTGCGCCGGGGACTTTCCAACCTGATTGCCTGGTATCAAGCCGAACGCGAGTGGGCGAAGGAAGTGCTGACGCCGTAGGCAGTCTTTTACGCATTACGAATTACGCATCACCGGGAGATGGCATAATTCGTAATGCGTGATACGTGATACGTAAAATTCAATGTCCCTTCTCTCGAAATTCAAGAACGATCCCCTCTTTGCAAAAGTGATCCGCTCCAGCGGGTCTTTGTTCAGCAACAACACCATCGCGCTGGGATTAAGCGTCCTGCAAGGCATCATGGCCACGCGCCTGCTCGGTCCGGCCGGCTTCGGTCTGATCGGCGTGGTGATGGCGTTCGCTTCCACGGTCAACAGCCTCTTCTCGTTCCGCATGAGTGAGTTGGTGGTGCGCTACGGCGGGGAATATCTCAATACAAATGAAAAGGAAAAAGCCTCGGCGCTGATAAAAGCAGCGGGAATGACCGAAGGGCTGGTTTCGCTGATTGCGTTTCTTGTTGTGATCTTCACAGCGAGCCTGGCAGAAACGTATCTTGCGAAAACGCCAAACGCCGCATGGATGTTTACAGTCTTTGCCATCGGGTTGTTGGCTAACTTCAACACTGAAACATCCACAGGCATTCTTCAAATTACAGATCGAATCAAATTACAAGGCACGATCAACTTAATTCAAGCCCTTGTCACCACGCTCATCATCGCGGGCGCGTTCTTTTTCAATGGCAGTATCACAGTTGTTCTGATCGCTTATCTCATCGGCAAATCCACTATCGGACTTGGTTTGTTCATCGCCGCGCAAATCCAACT
>JAUXWL010000418.1 GCA_030680155.1 Anaerolineales bacterium | reverse complement strand
GGAGACCCTAAAGGTTTCCCTCGCTGGCCAAATTATCTTGTCGAACAGCGTATTTTGCCAGCAAAGTACCCAATCTGACAGAAAAACCTTTAGGGTCTGGGAGTTCACCCCAAATTATTGAGATGATACGTTTTGTGGGCGCTTTTTTGCAAATGACGGTTCTGTTTTGCGGCGAAAACCTTTAGGGTCTGACTTAAGAAACGCTCTCTTAAACACAAAGGCACAAAGGAAACCTTCCATGGCTCGTCATCGTGTACTTCGTGTCCTCGCGCCCTGCGGGTTGTGTTTAATTGGTTTTTGCAGTGAAGTCTATCGTCTAATTCGTCTCAACACTCCATTCAGCATATAACTCAACTCAGGCACACGCAAAAGGAACAGGATTCCAAAATACACTGCGCCGCCGAGCGCCACACCCGCAGGGACTAACACCCAAACACTCAAGGCTTGACCATAATTCAGCAAGCCGACCAACGTCAATGTCATGCCTGCTGCCGCCATCAAAGAGGGGATTGCGCCGCGCAGGATGTGTCCGCCGGCGATGCCGCCCAGCCGCTTGCGCATCATCGCGAATAGGACGATGGCTTCCAATGCCGTTGCCAGTGAATTTGCCAGCGCCAGCCCGCCATGCGGCATCCAGCCGATGGATGCGAACCAGCGCGAGAATGCCACACTGAAGACCACATTCAACAACATCGCCACCGTGCCGATGATGACGGGGGTCTTCGTATCATGTTGGGCGTAGAAGGCGCGCGTCAATACCTCCATGATGGAGTGACCGATCATCCCAGCTGCGTACCAAAGCAATGCCCACGCCACCAGTTGCACCGAGCGCGCATCGAATTCGCCGCGCTGATAGAGCAGGGAAATGATCGGTTCACGCAAAATCATCAAGCCGACACTGGCAGGCAGCGCCAGCAAAATCACACCGCGCAGGGAGGAAGCCAGCGACGAACGCATCTCGTCCGTTTGACCGAGCGCGTGCTGCGCCGAAAATGTCGGCATCGCCGCAATCGCCACCGACTGCGCAATGGCCGCCTGTGCCATCAGCATCAACGAGAATCCGTAATACAAGCCGCTCACACTGCCTGGCATCATTTGCGAAGCCAGCCAGGTGTTGACCCAGAAGTTCAATTGAACGACAGCCACGCCGAGCAGGCGCGGTCCCATCAGCAGGAAGACCTGGCGGGTGAGGGGGTTGTGGAGATTGAGGGAGAAGTTATAAGTAAAAAGGGACGCGGGACGAGTAATGAGTTTTGTGAGGGATGGCAATTGCACTGCAAGATACAACGCTGCGCCGATGACCACACCCCATGCCAAGCCATACACGCCCATTGAGGGTGAGAGGAAGACGGCGCCGAAAATAATTCCCAGTTGGTATAGTGCGGGAGTCAGCGCGGGGATTAAGAATATCTGATGCGCGTTCAAAATGCCGACGATCAATCCGCCCAGTCCGAATAGAACAGCAGAGATCAACTGGATGCGCAACAATGCCACAGTGAGAGCAAAAAGCTCGGGGTCAGCAGCCAGTCCGGGGGCGAGTCCGAAGCGCACGACTTGCGGGGCGAAGATGCCGATCAGCAGAGCCAGCACGGTCAGGGTCAACGTCACCGCATTGGCAATCGAAGAGGCGAGTCTCCATGCCGAGTCTTTGTCGTCTTTGGCGAGCAGGCCTGTGAAGGTTGGAATAAATGCTGAACCAAGC
>JAUXWL010000415.1 GCA_030680155.1 Anaerolineales bacterium | reverse complement strand
TTGCCGTAGCCCGTCGAACCGCGATAATTCGGCGCAAGTACCGTCCATCCTTGCGAAGCCATGTAACTCATCAACGGCTCCCACCCGAACGAATAATGCCAGTTCGGTCCGCCGTGAATATTCAGTACCGCATATTTACTTGCCCTGCGATATAACAACGCAGGCACTTGCGCACCGTCCTTGCCTGCATAATAAATCTCTTCGGGCTGCACAAAATTCAAATCCTCATCCATCGACTTCGTGAGTTGCGTCGCTTCACCGCTTTCCAAATGTATCTTCCACAGATCAGGCGGATGATTGACATCCTCATACACAAGGATGACTCCATCCGATGTGAACTGCGGAAAGGCATGGACGCCATCACCAACATTCATCTGACGAAGTTCCCCGCCTCTTTCTCTACACTGAAAACTGGTCTTTGCCCCCTCAGCATGTACCCAGCCGATAGTTTCCCCGCTCCGCGACCAGGCAGGCTGTGTATCATCCCCAGCGGACTCGTTGACCCACGTAATCTCCTGCGTTTCGACATTGAACAATCCAATGTCATGCCATTCGCCATTTTCGCCAGAGAACGCCAAAAATTTTGAATCAGGCGACCAGGCAGGGTGTTGGGCGTTGAGCGACTTGCCATCCATCATCAACTGAACGGTGTAGACTTTTGGTCCCTTGCGCCGCCCAATGGGGACGATGTGAATACTGCGGTCACTCGCCGTTGACTCGGACTCCACTGCGATCCACTGCCCATCGGGCGACCAAGCCGCATCCCAGCAGGGGTGGAATATATTCCGCACCATGCGCTGACTGCTGCCATCGAGAGGAAGCACGTACAGGGCAAATTGTCCCTTGGCTTCGGAAAGCACCGCTAACGCCCCGCCATCAGGCGACCATGACATATTCGGTTGGTTGGCGTACAAAATATGCGGCGTGAGGTCTGTGGTGGAGTTTGTTTTCAGATCGTGGACACAAATGTGATATGACTCGCTGCCGTCAGGGTCTAGGGCGAAGGCAATTTTCGTGCCATCAGGTGAGAACCTTGGAGAAAACTTCGCGCCAACGAGACCAATCTCTAATTCTCTAATCTCTAATCCTCTGCTTTCCCACAACTCCCAACTCCCCGATTTATTCCACGAAAAGACGATCTGACTTTCATCAGGCGAGATACTAAAAGGCAGACCATTGTCTACATTGGGGATGCGCAGGAGTTGGGGGAGGGTTAGCATGTTTGTTTGAGGGATGAGAAATAAGAAATGAGTAACGAGTGCCCAAACAACTTAAAAGTGGAGGGGTAACAGCGGCTGAAATTCGCCGCTTTTACCCTACATCTTAATGTTGTTTGGGTACGAGTGAATTGTAACTTCAATCTCGTTACTCATTTCTCGTTACTTGGCACATTAAGCAGGCGCGAGTTCTTCCAATCTCGGTAATTCTTCCATGCCCGCACCTTTGGCGAGAGTCAAAACATAGGCGTGGAGTTCTGCCTCATGGTTAGGATCAAGCACAGGTCGAGAATACGAGGCGAGGATTTCCGTCACGCGTTCTCTGGCGCGGTCAAATGTATCCAGTGATCCAGATGCTTTCCAGCCGCGAATCGAGTCACTGTCAATGATCTTGGTGGGCATGAGCTGTTCCTTTTGGAAGAGTTTCATGGTCACTTTTTGTTTGAGGAAGTCGCCGCCTTTGAAGTCCACGCCTTCAAAGAATTCGGTGGCGAGGGTTTCTGATTGTACCTTCATCCCCTC
>JAUXWL010000410.1 GCA_030680155.1 Anaerolineales bacterium | reverse complement strand
CCGCTCCACATCGGCGGAGGTGAGCAGGCATTTGTAGGTCGCATCCAGCGGAATCAGTGTGATGGGAATGCCCGAGTGAAAGACAACATGCGCCGCATGAGGGTCTTCATGGATATTGAACTCCGCCAGTGGGGAGACGTTGCCACCCGAGCGGATTGCGCCGCCCATGATGACCAGTTCCCTGATGGCATCCACGATACGCGGCTCCTTGCGGATGGCGAGCGCCACATTGGTCAGCGGGCCGATGGCGAACAGGCTGATTTCCTGCGGCTCTGCCAGAAAGCGTTCGATCAAATAATCGATGGCGTGGGGTTCGACGATCTTTGAAACAGGATCAGGCAAATCGGTGGAACCCATTCCACTGGAGCCGTGAACAGCTTCCCCCGAAGCATGAGGCGATTTCACCAGCGGATGCGAGCATCCGCGCGCGACTGGGATGTCAGTCGCCTTTGCCATCTCCAACACAGACAGCGCGTTGCGCGTGGCTTTTTCCAATGTGACATTTCCCTGCACGGTGGTGAGGGCTTCAAGTTTGATCTCAGGCGAAGCAAGCGCAAGCAGAAAGGTCAGCGCATCATCCACGCCTGGGTCGGTATCAATGATGATGCGGGTTGAGGTCATGGATATTTGCCATTAGCGACTGGATATCAGGAATCGGTGGTGGGAGATTGGTTTAAGAATGCTTCAACTTCGTCCTTGCGTGGCAGGGACGGTTGTGCGCCGAGCTTGGTTGCGGCGAGCGCGCCGCACGCGCATCCGTAGCGGACAGCGTTTTGGAGTTGAGCCGCTTGCTGTTTGGTATTCAGCGGCACGCCGCTTGATTCCAAATTCAAAAGTTTGGATGCCAACCCGCCGATAAAGGCATCGCCTGCGGCAGTGCTATCCACCACATCCACGTTGAATGTCTCCACATGGGTGGCTTGGGAGTTGGTTATGATTAATGCGCCTTTACTGCCGAGGGTCACGATCACGATTTTCACCCCCTGCTTCAAAATTTCCTGCGCGGCAAGTTCAGCGGATTTTTCATCCGTGACCGGCATATCCGCCAGCAATGACAATTCGCTTTCGTTGGGAACAAGAATGTCCACGTGGGCGAACAATTCGTCAGGAATCTGGCGGGCAGGCGCGGGATTAAGAATGACCGTCGTGCCGTTGGCTTTGTAGCGTTTCGCAGCGTGCAGCGCCGTCTCCATTGGGATTTCAAATTGCAGGAGCAGGATTTTTGCATCCGGCGCGGAGTCTACATCCTGTGCATCCACTTTGCCGTTCGCGCCGGGGGAGATGACGATGCTGTTCTGCCCGTTCTCATCCACGATGATGATCGCCGTTCCCGAAGCGAGATTGTCCTGTGAGACGTGCAGCGTATTTACTTGATTTGCGTTGAGGTTTTCAATAAGGAAAGGGGCGAAGTTATCTTTTCCCACCCGCCCGACCATGGCAACATTCGCGCCCTGTCTTGCCGCAGCTACGGCCTGGTTTGCCCCCTTGCCGCCGGGGATGGTCAGCAGGTCGCCTCCGCTGATGGTTTCACCCGGCTGGGGAAAACGCGGCGCACGGACGACAAGGTCTGCATTCAGTGAACCGATGACGAGGACATCGTATTTTGTTTTGTCAGCCATGCGGCAATTCTACTTCATGATGGTTGTGTACGCCAAATGATGACCTATGAAGCCAGCAATTCCAAATCTGAATCTAACAATCTCAACGCAAAGCCGCCAAGACGCTAAGATTTTGACCTTTCCTCGACGGAATCGGCAAGAGTACCATCTGGCGCAGGGGCAATCCTAAAAAAGCCTTGCGGCGTTGCGTCTT
>JAUXWL010000399.1 GCA_030680155.1 Anaerolineales bacterium | reverse complement strand
TGTGCTTGCAGCTTGTCAGCCTGCTCCCGCCGCGGAATCAGGCGGCGGAACGGAAGCGGAAGGCGTTGAACTGTCCGACCGTTGTGGTGACGGTACTCCGCTTGCTGAAACGATATATTTATACAACTGGGTTGAATATATGGACCCAGACGTTAAGGATCAGTTCCAGGAAGAATGCGGCGTGGAAGTTGTGGAAACCAACTTTGACTCAAACGAAACGCTTCTTGCCACGATCCAGGCTGGCGGCGCGGACTATGACATTATCGTCCCTTCGGATTACATGGTGCAGATTATGATCGAGGAAGGCATGTTGATGGAACTGGACTTCAACGTGATTTCCAATATCTCGCACATGGATGATCTGAACGTCAATCAATACTTCGATCCTGAACAGAAATTCACGATTCCCTATTTCTGGGGAACTTCAGGCTTCGCTGTGGATACGAACGTGGTGACCGATTACGAAGACTCCTGGAGCATGATGTTCGACCCGACCTCGCCCTACTGCGGCAAGATCAGCATGTTGGACGACCAGCGCGAGACCATCGGCGCCGCGCTCATGTACCTCGGTTATCCCCTCAACTCAACCGACCCCGCCCAACTTGAAGAAGCCAAGAACCTGCTGATCGAACAGTCCAAGTGCATCAAAGCCTATGACAGCCAGACCAACGATGATTTGATCATTTCCGGTGAGACCGTCCTTGGTCATATCTGGACGGGTGATGCGATCCTTGCCGGCTTGCCTGATTACGGCGGACGCGATGGTATCGTCTACGTCATCCCGCAAGAAGGTTGTGTGATCTGGCAGGATAACATGGCAATTCCTGTGAGCGCCCCAAACGCCTACACGGCCATGGTCTTCATCAACTACCTCAACTACCCTGAGGTCGCCGCGCAAAATGTGGAATTCGTTGGGTATGGCACGCCGAACGAAGCCGCCAAGGAATTCATCGACCCCGAAATGCTCGCAGACGAGGGCATCTATCCGCCCCCGGAAGTGGAAGCCCGCTTGCAGTGGCTCGAAGATGTTGGCGACGCACTCCAGTTGTACGACCGCATCTGGACTGAGTTCAAAGCATCCGCTGGAAGTTAATTGACACAAAAAAGACAGCCGCTTATCAGGCGGCTGTCTTTTTCATTGCCAGGCTTGTTGCCAACAAAACTTGTGATGGCGGAGACTGCGGTGGATACCGTGTTTGATTTAGTGAATCAGTCGAAAAATGAAAAATAATTACGAAATCAACACAGTTAGTGAATAAAAATTATAAAACCATTGACAATAGTGAATAAAAGTTATAGTATATGGCTATGGAAAACATTAATGGCAGCGCTCCCCGTGACCGCCTCGATAATATTGACATACATATTATAAACGCCCTCCGCACCGACGGGCGTGTGGCCTTTGCCCAGCTTGCTGAGCAGCTTAATGTCTCACCGGGTATGATCCGTCAGCGCTACAACCGCCTTGCAAAACTCGGCTATCTCAAAGTGGTTGCCGTCACCAACCCGCTCATGATGGGCAAGCGCACCATGTCCATGATCGGCATCCGCACCGATGGGCGCAAAATGCTCGAGGTGGCGAACAAGCTTATTAAATTCGACGAAGTCGTTTATATCGTCGTCGTCAGCGGCAGGTACGACATCATGATCGAAGTCTTTTGCCAGGATCACGAAGACCTGCTCAAGTTCATGACCGAAAAACTCGCAAAAGTGGATGGAGTCCGCGAGACTGAATCCTTCATGTATTTGAAGATCGTCAAGGAAATCTATTTCTAGGAGGAAGCCCCGCTTCGCTCCGACCTTCAACCTGATTCTGTTTCTCAGATATTTTCTCATCTTGAAAAGGGGACTTGCTTTGTACACTAACTCGCACATCCGCGGGTTATAAAACTAATGGAGACCGAAAGGATCATGAAAGTATTGCTAGTAGGAGTTGGGGG
>JAUXWL010000367.1 GCA_030680155.1 Anaerolineales bacterium | reverse complement strand
CAGTCGCTGGTGATTTCCCAAAGCGGGATCACCGTTATAGGCAATGGGGCGGTCATCGATACGACTGCGCAGAATGGGATCAAGGTTGCTTCCACGGCACAGAATGTTATTGTGCAGGGGTTTGTCGTTACAAGGACGTGGTCGCACTCCATTTTTGTGGAGGGCAAATTTGTCACGATCGAAAATAACGTTGTCTATCATTCTATTCTGGAGAATGGGGCATTATTGAACGGCGTCATTACCTGTGGCGACGGGAGCTGGGGCTCCGGCATTAAAGCTGAACGCGGTTCCTCCAACGTGGTTTTCAGGAACAACACGGTTTATGAAACTTGCGGCGAAGGTATTGCTGCGACCATGAGCCAGAACGTGGTCATTGAGGGGAATACGGTCTACGATAATAAACAGGTCAACATCTACATTGATAACTCGTCAAATGTGCAGGTGCTGAATAACCTGTCCTATTGCACGGGCAAGGTCAATAATCCAATGGGGATTGCGCTCGGCGAGGAATATTATTCGGGATGGGGGGCGCAGCTTCGCGATGTGACCATCGCAGGGAACACGGTCGAGAAATGTTCAACAGGCATCATGGCATTCGGGAGTGATGTTGGCGGGACGTTGACAAATATCTTGATCGACAGAAACACAGTCCCTTCCGGAACGTCGTTCGCGATCTCGATTGACAATGGCACATGCAGTAATGTGACCATTTCCAACAACCTGGTATGGAAAACGAACATCTGGGTGCGCTGTTCGGGCGTGCAATTGATCAATAATACGCTTTCCACAAGTTCCCCCACTCCCCCAATCATATTTACGCCAACAGCGACGCAAACATCCACGCCAACAGCTATCATCCCAACGGCTACTAATACATCGACTCCTGAGCCTGCCCTGCCAACGGCTACTAATACATCGACTCCTGAGCCCGCCCTGCCAACGGCTACCGCGACTGCATCCATTCCTCCAACGCTTGTTCCCAGCGCAACATCGCTGCCTGCCTCGCCTGTGCCGACTTCCGTGGATGTGGTCTTGGCTCCCTCCGAGAAAATCTTTGATGACAAGCATGCTGGCTTTGCTTATTCTCCAGGCTGGGAAGATGTGCGCTTGAAGAAAGCGCATGACGGCACTTATAAAGTGACCCTCCGGGACGGCGCTTTTGTAACATTCCCTTTCACAGGCCAATCGTTCAGCATTCTTTACATCAGCGGGACTGACTTTCAGAAGATCAAGGTTTATGTAGATGATGTTCTTGCCGGAACGATCAATGATAAAAGGAAAGGCAATGCCTTCCAACAGCGCTGGGATTACCCCGGGGTTTTGACCGCCGGCGCCCATACCCTGAAACTGGTCGCTGTAAATGGCAACGGCACTTTCGATGCAGTGGTCGTGCGCTAGATTTTGAAATACAAATCATCCATACCCAGCGCGGTCACAAATTGCGCTTTTTCAAAGGCGGGAAAGCGCAATTTGTACCCTACGGGCATGATATGACCGTGGGCATTAAATAAGCGACATCGTCGCCATTCCAATGGCGACGATGTCGTTCATTGTCCGACGCTGGAGAGCGTCTCTAACGTCCGCACATTGTTTACAGATGAGCCTCATTATTTAACCTTCGTGTGCCTTGTGTTTAAGCATCTATTTGCAGTAGTCATCCAGATTTCGCGATTTCAAGATCCGCCCGCCGACCCAGGCTCCCACCGCCGTGCCGATGATCGAAAGCAGGAACATCAGCAGTGCGACCATTTCGAAACGTCCCTGCATAATGACGTTCAGGATGAGAATATCCAATGCGAGCACACTGGCACGAAACGCCTCAGGGATGAAGATTCCCAGCACGCCGAGCAATGCGCCGAAGAGCATGCCCGTATACGCGCCCGTGCTCACACCGCCTGTCGTCCCTGCCGTGCGGACGGTCAACGCGCCTGTGAGCGCGCCTGTCAACATGCCGAATGCGATGCCCCACAGTGCGCCGAATTGCACGCCGCTCCAACTGGCGCTTAATGCGCCTGTCACCGCGCCGAGGATGGCGCCGAAGAAGATTCCCAACCCTGCGCCGAAGAGACTGCTTTTCATATAAAGTGATTTGTCTGGCATTTTTGTTTTTCCTTGGTTGATTTGCGCCGCAATTTTACCCTGCCGATTTTCCCAAATCAGATACAATCGGAAAACCTCAAAATGGACGATGGAGAACCAAATGCAAAATCCTGAAACGAATGAAGATTTCGACGAGCGCCCCACGTTCAACGAAGACATCGATACGGAAGCCATCGAAAATTCCGTGCGCTCGATGTTGACCGCCTTCGGCGAAAACCCCGACCGCGAAGGCTTGCAGAATACCCCCAAGCGCGTCGCGCGCATGTACCCCGAATTGTTAAGCGGCTATCGCACCGACATACACAAACTCGTCAACGGCGCGATCTTCAACGTCACCTACGATGACATGGTCATTGTGCGCGACATCGAATACTTCAGCCTGTGCGAACATCACATGCTGCCGTTCATGGGACGCGCTCACGTTGCCTACATCCCCAGCGGACAGGTGATCGGTCTCTCCAAAATCCCCCGCATCGTGGATATGTACGCCCGCCGCCTGCAAGTGCAGGAACGCATGACCCGTCAGATCGCAGATTTCCTGCACGACCTGCTCAATCCGCAGGGCGTGGCAGTTGTCGTCGAAGGGCTGCATCTGTGCGCGATGATGCGCGGCGTAAAAAAACATGACGCCCGCATGACCACCTCCGCCATGCTGGGAAGTTTCCGCAAGAGCATCAACACGCGCCAGGAATTTTTGGATCACCTGAATCGCGGCGCAGAACCGCTCAGAATATAACCACATCCGCCCGCTTCTTTATCCACACCTGAACCTGCCCGGCCGCCCGGGCAATTGCCTCCCCGTTGCCAGGATGCGGGAAATCGGGGATCAACTCCGCCAGCGGCACAATGACGAAGGCATACGCCCAGAAATCCATATTGAGCGGTTCCTCGTCGTACAGCACGATGTCAATGTCAATGGTGCGCGGCGCGTTTTTCTCTGCACTGCGCACCCGTCCGAGTTCTGCTTCAATCGGGCGGATGATTTTTTCTTTGAATTCAACAGGTCCAAGCGGGGTATGGAATAACACGCAGGCATTCAAGAAATTCGGTCCATCCAAGCCAACGGATTCGGTTTCCCACACTGAAGACACCGTTTCCACACAGCCTGCTTTTCGAAGCAGGTTCACCGCCGCCGGAAGATTCGTCTCGGCCGCCACGTTCGAGCCGAGATTGAGATACATGCGATGCAGGTCATTCATCACGTTTGCGTTCCACCTCCACTCCCACAGATTTGGCGAAGCGCACCGCACCAGGCTTTTCCACACGCACGACAACCTTCCGCGCCAACTTAACGTCAAGGCATATCTTCGCCAGGTCGTTTGCCAAGGCTTCCACGGTCAGGCGTTTGGCAGTCTCGGCGTGCGTCTGCACTTTCTTTGCCAGCGCGCTGTAATCCACGCAGTCGTTGATGTCGTCCGTTTCAGCGGCGCGGGTGGTGTCGGTGTAGACCGTTACGTTGATGAGAATATCCTGTTCCTTCTCACGTTCCCAATCGCGAATGCCAATAATGCCGCGTACCAATAAGTCTTTGATGAATACTTTGTCCATGAGTTTTTTCCTTTTGGAATCCATCGGCTTGCCGATGGATGGATTGAGTCAAACGGCAAGCCGTTTGACTCCAAATTAAATTAGATGCCTGCCGCCATCGAGATGGATGATCTCCCCCGTGATGTAAGCGGGACCTGCCAATAAAAACAGCAATGCCTCTTCGACTTCGTTCGCTTCACTCCACCGTTTGGCTGGTACTGCTGCGATGACCTTTTCGCTCGCGGACGGATCGCCCGCAGGGTCAACATCCGCTGGCGGCAAGATCGCTCCCAACGCCAGCCCGTTGACCGTGATGCGCGGAGCAAGCGCAACCGCCAAAGATTTCGTCATCGCCGCCAGGGCAGATTTTGTAACGGTGTAGGGGAAGTGATCTGCCCCCGGACGCAGGGCCCGCCAATCAAGAATATTGACGATGCGTCCTTCATTTGTTTGTTTGGCAAATGCCTGGCTCAACAAAAATGGCGCGGTCAGGTTGATGGTAAGGTGACGATGCCAATCGTCGAGCGAAGTATCTTGCAGAGATAGCGGCTCGAAGATGGAGGCGCTGTTGACCAATCCATACAGGGGACTGAACTCATTCGCGCGTTCGATTAATTGGGAAACTTTGTCAGCGTGGGAGAGGTCGGCAGCGAGTACCCAGGCTCGGCGTCCGAGAGAGGCGATTTCATCTTTGACGGATTCGGCTTCGGCGGGGGAATGTCCGTGATGAATAATGACATCTGCGCCTGCGCGTCCGCAGGCGAGGGCGAAGAGACGCCCCACACGGCGGGCGGCGCCTGTGACAAGAATGGTTTTGCCTGTCAGGTCATTCATTGATTCGATTTTATCATCTTCAATCCTGATAAGGTTTGTCTTATTCTTGACTTCAAAATTTTGTGGTGATAATATGTTTTTACAACATTGCCGACAATACCGATGTTTTGCGTTCCTAAAATCCAACTCAAGAGGTGACCATGAATCAAAACGTGCCAAGTTACACAGGTGATATTGCCGAGCAGCATATTGACCCCTCACAGGAATATTCTGCCGAGAATCAGGAGATCGCATTTTCCGCGGAGCAGCACGCGATCTGGGCGGATTTGTTCGACGGGGTACATCAACCGTATTTGCTGGAGCATATTTGTCAGGAATGGAAAACGGGGATGGAATTGTTACAGCTTAACCCGCAGGGCATTTCGACAGTGGCATATTTGAATGACCGCATCACCCCGCGCTCGGGCTGGCAGATCGAGCGGACGGTGGTGCGCTACACCATGGCGGATGACTGGTACAAAAAATTTGCGGCGCGTATTTTCCTCATCACTGATTACCTGCGCACCCGCGACCAAATGGAATTCACACCCGAACCCGATATGTTCCATGACATCTTCGGACACCTGCCGTTCCTGACGCAAAAATTTTATGCAGACATCGAAGATAAATTCGCGCCTGCCTACCTCAAGGCGACACAGGAGGAGCGCGAAGTCATCAAGCGGCTGGCGTGGTACAGCACCGAGTTCGGCTTGGTGGTGCAGGAGAACCGCTTCAAGGTCTTTGGCGCGGGCATCATCTCGGGGCGCAAGGAATTGACCCGCACCATCATGGAGTTCTACCGCCTCGGGCGCGATAATGTGATCGACTTCTCCCGCCCGGTCTTCGCGCAGTTGCAGGCGCATTTCCTGGCCAACAAGACCAACCTGCACCGCATCATTGACGGGGTGAATGCGCTTCACCAAAAGGGAGAGATGTCCTCTGCCGACCAGGGCTGGAATGTAGTCCTGTCGCTGTATCAGAATTTGGGCATCAAGCAGGAAGGTATGTTCGGTGGCGAGGTCATCATTGCCCCGTTCGATGTGGAGATCATCGCGAGGATCCCCAAGACTGTCTACGCCTTCAACCCGATGCTGTTCGTGTGCGAGTCGCTGGAAACGATGGATGCCATCCTCGACTCATATTTGAAGCCGATTGCAGAACGCGCATAAGTTTGCTGTAGGGGCGACCCGTCCGGTGAAAGTCAGGTCGTCTGAATGGCATTGAAGGTCGCCCCTACAGCATAGGTGAGTGAATTAAATAACCGAACTCGGTCAAGCCGAAACCAAAAAGGCTTGAACCACTGAGACACGAAGACACTGAGAAGAAACTTAAAAGAACTCCGTGACTCAGTGTCTCCGTGGTTAGCAAAAATTCTTGTTTTTTGCCTGCACTGTGCGCAGGCACACGTGTGCAAGCATTTCACTGATAAGGTACTAAGGGTAAGGGTTCGTAAAAGTATAATTTCCCTCACCCGCCGCCGAACCGTGTCTTTGCCTGTACCGTGCGCAGGCACGCGTGCGAGGGCGCTCTTGCTCTTCGCCCGAAGCAATCCCCTCGCTGATACGGAGATTGCTTCGCCGCCAAAAACCAAGAGCGGCGGCTCGCAACGACATGATGCAGGAAGTTATTTATTTACAGACCCTAAGTTGCTACCTTGAAATTCAATTGTGCTAAAAAAATCTCTTTTTGCCGCGGATTACACAGATTTTCACGAATTTGAGAAAAAAATCCGCGCCTATTAGCGGAATTCGTGGCAAGGGTTTTGGATTTCTTGACATGGTGGCAA
>JAUXWL010000364.1 GCA_030680155.1 Anaerolineales bacterium | reverse complement strand
AGACGCAACGCCGCAAGGCTTTTTTAGGATTGCCCCTGCGCCAGATGGTACTCTTGCCGATTCCGTCGAGGAAAGGTCAAAATCTTAGCGTCTTGGCGGCTTTGCGTTGAGATTGTTAGATTCAGATTTGGAATTGCTGCTTGATCTGCACGGCGGGCAAACCGTCATCTTCCACGAATGTTATAATTTTACAGAAGATACTTGTCGCGCTGCCAGCCGTGGGGAGAACTATAATCACCCGCCAAAGAACCTACGGACATTATGAAAGCACACGTTTAATTTACATTTTCACACATGGAAAACCTCAAACAATCCCCCAAAAACAATGTTTTTTACATGATCGTCCTGCTGCCAGTCTTGTTTGTGCTGGGCTTATACGGGTATATCGGAAGTTTCAACCGCCTGCTCGGAGACAGTCTTTGTTCCTATTATTACGCCGAAAGATTAGGGCTGCTTCGGTCCATTTGGTTTTGGCGAAATATATGGAGCGGACGATACTCCGCTTATGGGTTTGATTGGCTGACTACAAAGTTGTTCCCCCCGCAGAACATCCCCTTTTTTATACCGGTTGCCCTGATTATCTGGGCGGCAGTCAACACCTGGGCAATTTTCCTGATCCTGAAATCAAGATCCGAAAAAACGAACAACTTCCCTGCCGCGCTGCTTCTCGGCTCTGTATCGGTTTTCATCACACTGGCTGCAAGCCCGTTCATTCAGCAATCCTTTTTTTGGATCGATGGGTTTCGGGCTTATACGCTCCCGGTCATCCTGCTGGCGGTTTACCTGATCCCATATTTTCTCCTCTTTCATAAAATAAATTCAAAGCCAAAAGCGGCAGCAGCAGTATTCCTTTCATTTCTCCTTTTCCTTGCCAGTGGCGGATTAAGTGAAACCTTCGCCGCATTCCAATTTGCGCTGTTGGTATTCTGGATCGGATATTACTGGATCATCGAACGCCCCGCCAAAATCGACAACACCCTCCTGCTTTTATTCGGAGGGTTGATTGGCTCCCTGCTCGCCATTCTGGTGATATTCACAGCGCCGGGGAATGCCGTACGCCAGAGCTTTTTCCCTCCGCCGCCAAATCTATTCGATTTGATTTCAATCTCCCTGACGGGGTACGGATCATTCATATATGAGATCATATCCACGCCGGAGAAGATCACGGCGCTTCTTGCGGGCATCCTCGCAGCGGCTTGGGCCGGGAGCCTGTTCAATGGCAGACTGGATTCACACGGAAGGAAAATTTTCCTGCAAATCGCAGGCGCTTTGCTCCTGTCGTTCTCCTGCTTCCCGCCCGGTGTGTATGGATACAGCGAGCCGCCACCAGACCGCGTGCTGATCATTGCGACCTTTATCCTCACTGCTCTGCTTATGTCCGCCGCGTTCTGGACGGGCAATCTTCTCAGGCAGCATATTCAAAAAATAGCGATGGCACAGGGATTGCTATTTCTTATAACAGCGATATTTCTGCTAAGCTCCGCCTGGATGAATGCCGGCATACTCTATAACAGCAGGATGGTTTACATTGAGTATGCCCAGGAATGGGATCGGGCAGACGCGATCATCAAGGCGGCAAAAGTTGAGGGAAAAGAAGTTATAACGATACAAGCCACCCCAAATTGGGCAGGCATGGACCAGCTAAACGACAACCCGAATCACTGGGTCAACGAGTGTTATTCCTCTTTTTACGGAATACAAGTATTTGGGCAGCGATAAATAAAACTAAAACTCTTCTCTTCATCACTTCTACTTTTAATATTTGCCGCTATCCCCCTTCGATGGGTTTACGCGCCACCCCCAATTGGGCTAGTACCTCCAACAGTTTTACCGTCCAGACTTCCTCGTTGGATAGAGTGACCCAATAAGAGGATTTGCCGCCCCTGACACCGTTCCCCAGATCAGGCAGACGCTTCGCCTCCGACCCGTTGGTTGGTCCCACAAGGGGATGATACGCGGGATACTTGAGCAGGATCTGCCCCGCTTCCCAACTGACAGCGGTCAGCCCCGCTTTTTCTGCGCGTAGTTTGATCCGCATTTGATAAAGCAGGTTCTGCACCATCTCGGGCAGTTGACCAAAACGATCGCGGAATTCCGAGCCGAGCGCGTCCAGTTCCGTTTCGTCACGCAGGTCTGCGATGCGGCGATACAGGCGCAAACGCAGGTCCTGGTCGGAAATATAGGCAGCAGGGATTCCGATGGCGAGCGGCAGATCGACATTGACGGGGATGGATAACGGAAGGCTGAAGGCGGAGGGCAGAAACGCAGATGGAAGGTCCATGTTTAGGTTATCTTTCATCAATACGCGAATCCGACGGACGGCATCCGCGAGCATTCTTGTGTAGAGATGAAAGCCAACCGATTGAATAAATCCGTGCTGACGTGTGCCGAGCAGTTCACCCGCACCGCGAATCTCAAGGTCGCGCATGGCAATGGAGTAGCCGGCGCCGAGTTGCGTATTTTCGGCGATCACTTCCAGGCGCTGCTGACCATCAATCGTCGGCGACAACTTATTATGGCGGAAGAAATACGCATACGCGCGCATGGCTCCGCGCCCCACACGCCCGCGCAGTTGATAGAGCTGCGCGAGACCAAACGTATCGGCGCGGTCAACGATGAGGGTGTTGGCGTTGGGAATGTCCAAACCCGATTCGATGATGGTGGTGGAAAGCAACACATCGATCTCGGCATTACTGAAACGGCGCATGACGCTTGCCAGTTGGATTTCATGCATCTGTCCGTGACCAATATCCACCCGCGCTTCAGGGACGAGTTTCTCCAGGTGTGCCTTCATCGCATCAATCGTCTGCACGCGGTTGTGGACGAAGAAAATCTGCCCGCCGCGCTCCAACTCGCGCAGGATGGATTGACGCACAAGCCGGGGTGAATATGGACCAACATGCGTGATGATGGGCAGGCGTTCCTCGGGCGGCGTGTTGAGGTTGGAAATATCGCGGACACCCGTCAACGCCATGTACAGCGTGCGTGGGATCGGCGTAGCGGTTAAAGTCAGCACATCCACTTCAGTGCGGAGTTTCTTGAGATGCTCCTTGTGCGTGACACCGAAGCGTTGTTCTTCATCAATGACGACCAGGCCCAAATCCTTGAACACAACATCAGACGAGATGAGGCGATGCGTCCCGATGACGATATCTACTTCGCCAATGGCAAGTTTATGCAGGATTTCCGTCTGCTCACGCGGGGTGCGGAAGCGCGAAAGCATTTCCACTTTAACGGGATACGCAGCGAGGCGCTGGGAGAACGTCTCAAAATGCTGTTGCGCAAGCACCGTCGTTGGCACAAGCACTGCGGCTTGTTTCCCGCCCATCACCGCTTTGAAGGCGGCGCGCAAAGCAACTTCGGTCTTGCCGTAGCCCACATCGCCGCACAGCAGGCGGTCCATCGGGCGGGCGCGTTCCATGTCGCGTTTGATATCCACGATGGCCCGCTTCTGGTCTTCGGTTTCGACATAGGGAAAGCTGTCTTCCAGTTCCTTCTGCCACTGCGTATCTTCTGAGAACGAATAACCTTCCACCACCTGACGACGCGCATACAGGTCGAGCAGATCTTCAGCGACCCTTTGCACCGCTTCCTTGACCTTCGCCTTGGTCTCCGCCCACGCCTGTCCGCCGAGGTTGTCCAGCGACGGCTTGCCGCCATCCGCGCCGACGTAGCGCGTGAGCCTGTCCGCCTGATGCACGGGGACGTAGAGAATGTCACCGCGGTCATACTCAACGCTGAGATACTCCCGCTCGTGTCCGTCCAACTGTCGCTGAATCAGACCCGCGAAGCGTCCAATGCCATGATCCACATGGACGACGTAATCCCCCACTTGCAGATCCGCATACAACGACTCGGGTGTATCCGCCGCCTGACGCTGACGCGTGCGCGGCTGCGGGCGTTCCCAACCGAATACCTCTGAATCAGTAACCAGGTGAACAGTTACCAGTGAGGCAGTTTTGAGGGTGAAGCCTTCGGAGAGCGAGGCTTCGGTAAATTGGAGGTTTGGAAAATCGATCTCAGGATAATGCTCATTCCAGAGTTCGCGCAGACGCTGTGACTGGCGCGAAACAATAAAGACCTGCTCACCGCTTTCAACAATAGGCGCGAGATATTCAATGAATGGTTTGAGCCTGCCGCCAAAACGCTCGTCGTGACCAAAGTGCGCTGCGAATTCGCTCCCCTCTTCGGCTTCGGTGGAATGACCCAACTCCAAATGAGTAAATTCACCCAACGCGTCATGCAACTCAGACCACGGCACATACGGCACAGGGAAACTGGGCGAGAGCGTACCTTCGGTAATGCTCTCCTGCCGAAACTTCAGCGCC
>JAUXWL010000360.1 GCA_030680155.1 Anaerolineales bacterium | reverse complement strand
GCGCTGACGTATCTCCTCGGCGCGAGCATCCCTGCCTATTTGGGGAAACCCTTCCAACTCGTGCCGTTCGTCCTTGGGTTATTCGGCGTTCTGCTTGCGCAGGCAGGTATGGCGTTATTGAGCGAAGCATTTCGCCCGCACAATCAGCCGCTCATCGCAGGCGAGACTCTCAAACAAAAAGAGACTCTCCGCAATAATCTGCTCTACGTCTCCGTCGGCATGATCGCGACAATACCCGTCATCGCCTTCATCATTCATATCAACTTCACGTTAACCCTCCCTGCTTTCCTCTTTCTTCTTTCCTCCATCATTCTCGTTCTCATCTACTCCATCCCGCCCTTCCATCTCGTCAATCGCGGCTTTGGTGAATTTATCCTCGCCGCGCATATTGCCTACGTCATTCCATCCATTGGTTTTTTGTTCCAATCGGGTGAAGCCTCCCGCCTGCTGACCGTCCTGCTGCTTCCGCTGACCGCACTGGCATTGACCTACTTCCTGATTGTCAACTTTACCACCTTCGCAGACGACCAAAAATACGAACGCGGCACCCTGCTCCGCTACCTCACATGGGAACGCGCCGTCCCGTTGCATCACAGCCTGATCGCCGCCGCTTATTTTCTGTTCGCCCTCGTTCCGCTTTTGGGATTTTCCTTCAACCTCGTCGCGCCCGCCTTTTACACCCTGCCCTTCGCCATCTTCCAGATATTCCAACTCCGCGCCGTCGCCAATGGCCGCCCGCCCAACTGGAAATTGCTCACCTCCACCGCCCTCGCCGTTTTTGGATTATCCACCTACTTTTTGACTTTGACATTTTGGTTGAGGTAACATGCCCGAATTTTTGACTCTCCTCCCGCCCGACCAGGCGCGCGAAAAACTCCTCGCGCATCTTCCCCCGCCGACAATTGATCCTGAATCCCTGACAGTTGACTCTGCCCTCGGCAGAGTGACCGCAGAAGACATTGTTGCCCCGCACCCCTTGCCTGAATTCCCCCGCACCACCGTGGACGGTTACGCCGTCCGCGCACAGGATACCTTCGGCGCAACGGATTCATTACCGACGTATCTTAACCTCATTGGCGAAGTGCCAATGGGGGATTCGGCTCCCTTTGAGATTGGCGCAGGTCAATGCGCGATGATCCACACAGGCGGCATGTTGCCCCAAGGCGCGGACGCGGTGGTGATGCTGGAGTATACGCAACAGACTTCCGAAATCTCCAAAGATTTCGGAAGTCTGAGCGCCGAAATCGAAATCTTCAAATCCGTCGCCGATGGCGAGAACGTCATTCGCATTGGCGAGGATGTGGCGCAAGATCAGGTCGTCATCCCAAAGGGGACAATCCTCCGTCCTGCCGAGATCGGTGGGTTGATGGCCTTGGGCTTCACCTCTGTGCGCGTAGCCAGAAAGGTGAAAGTAGGCTTGATTTCAACAGGGGATGAAGTCATCGAGCCAAGTCAACGCCCGCGTCCGGGACAGGTGCGTGATATCAACTCGTACACGCTGGGCGCGCTCGTCGAAAAAAGCGGCGGCGTAGCAGTCCGCTATGGGATTTTTGGCGACCAGTTCGAGGTCCTGAAAGAGGCGGCGGCGAAGGCATTGACCGAGTGTGATGTGGTCATCGTCACCGCCGGTTCATCTGCATCCACCCGCGACATGACCGCCGAAGTCATCCGCCAGTTGGGAGAGCCCGGTGTGCTGGTGCATGGCATCAACACCCGCCCCGGCAAACCGACGATTTTGGGCGTGTGCAATGGCAGGGCGGTGATCGGACTGCCCGGCAACCCCGTCAGCGCGTTGGTGAATGGATATTTATTTGTGGCGCCTGTTATCGAAAAATTATTGGGCGCTCTGCCGAAACCGAAAGCAACCGTGCTGGCAAAGTTGACAGTCAACCTCGCATCCCAGGCGGGGCGCGAAGACTGGTGGCCTGTAAAGCTTTTACCCTCTCCCCACGGGAGAGGGCAGGGTGAGGGTTTTTCCGCCGACCCCATCTTTGGAAAATCAAATTTGATATTTACTTTGGCAAACGCTGACGGACTCTTGCGAATCCCTCCCGACGCCACCGGGTTTGGCGCGGGCGAGATTGTGGAAGTGATGTTGATATAGCGGCAGTGCGTCGCATATAATCCCCTTTGGGGAACGACATTGCGGGAAGTTAATTATTTACAGACCCTAACTCGGACAAGCCGACCTGCGGCAAAAAGGCTTGAACCACTGAGACACGACACTTGCGCCGCACTGCGTTCGGTGCAGTGCGGTGAGGCACTGAGAAAAAAACTTAAAAAACTCCGTTAAGTGGGGTGCTGCCTTAAGTCAGACCCTAAAGGTTTTTGCTGCAAAACAGAACCATCATTTGCAAAAAAGCGCCCACAAAACGGCGTTTTCGTAACCGTGGGAAACCTTTAGGGTCTTTGCCTACGAGTTAAGAAACAGTCTCTAAAGTCCTTTACAGGTTAAGAAAACAAAAAGAGGCGGAATAGTACCGCCTCTAAAGATACTCCATCTTTTTGATTACTGCTTTGCTGCGGCCTCCGCCTCGCGCAATTTTTCCGTTGCGCGGAAATATTTGAGATAACGCATCGAATTTGCGTCACGCCCAAGCAGCAGATCGGTGGCGCGGATGGCGCTGCCGAGTTTGATCGGGTCGGTGATGGAGCAGGTCGTGCCCGCCTGCATGGCGATGGAGAGCATCGCCGCATTCACGGCGTGACGGTCTGGCAGCCCAAAGGAGACATTGCTTGCGCCCAAACTGATGTTCACGCCAAATTCCTTGCGGATCAACTCGATGGCTTTGAGGGTGACCATCGCCGCCTTGCTGTCGTGTCCCACCGTCATCACCAGCGGGTCGATGATGATGTCTTCGATGGGAATACCGATCTTCGTTGCGCGTTCGATGACCTTTGCCGCCGCCGCGAGACGACCTTCCGCTGTGGGTGGGATGCCATCATCTGCAATGGTCAGCCCGATGACCGCCGCGCCTCGCGCCTTGACGATGGGCAGGACCGCCGCCAGTTGCTTTTCCTCCCCGTTGACGGAGTTCACCAGCGGCTTGCCGCCTTTGACGGCGTTCAACCCTGCTTCGAGGATTTTCGGCTCATTCGAGTCGATGCACAGCGGTACATCCGCCACAGACTGAATCGCCTCCACCACCAGCGGAATGACCTCCGCCTCTTCGATCTGCGGATGCCCGACGTTGACATCCAACACGTCCGCGCCCCAATCGACCTGACGCTTGGCAAGATGTTTGACGTAGTCCATATTGCGGTCCACCAGCGCCTGTCCCAGCTTTTTGATGCCCGTCGGGTTCAACTTCTCACCGATGATGACGAACGGCTTGTCGATACCGATGATGACTTCCTTGCTGTTTGATTTG
>JAUXWL010000356.1 GCA_030680155.1 Anaerolineales bacterium | reverse complement strand
AAGCCTTTTGCTCATCCAACTCTTGATCCTGCTCCCCTGCGTCACTCAATCGTGCCTGTTGTCCATTTGCTTTGTTCATCCCCCTACCTTACCTCATTTGCGAAAAATCTTGCGCGAAAAACCCCTGTTTCTTCACCGCTGATGCATACCCTTGCGGTATAATCCCCGCGTTATGGCTCGCAAAAAAGCGCCCGAAGACCTGTCTGTCGAAGAACTCCGCCGTCTGTTGGTGGAGAAGCGTCGCGGTGCGCGCAAGGAGCGGCTGGAACATTACCGTCGCACCGGGCGAATCGCAGCGGACGTGGAAACTCCGCCTCCCCCTGCGCCCGAAGTTGATACAACAGAATCAACCGTCCCTGCGCCTGAAGCGACTCTCGTCCCGCCGCGCCGCCGAATTCTGGATCGCGTCCTCCTTGGCGTGGAAGTCCTCGCTGTGCTGGGATTGGTGGTCGTCATCCTCAACGGAGTTGGCCTGCTGCGGACATTGAACAACGAAGTCGTCGCTGCGCTGAACCCCGAAACCGCTGTGCCGACTCCGCTGGTGATGGCGGTGGTCCTGCCGTCCGGGCATACCCCGCCCGATGCGCAGGGTAACACGCGCCCGAATGATGCAGAGATCCCCGCTCACCTGCAGCCGATGGTGCAGTCGCTGGCGAACATGCCTGTTCCAACCTCTGCGCCCGATCAGGCAGTCCGTATTCAAATCCCTGCGCTCAATGTGGATGCGCCCGTGGTGCAGGGTGATGGCTGGGAGCAATTGAAGAAGGGAGTTGGTCAATATGTTGGCTCCCCGCCTCCCGGTCGCGATGGAAACGTGGTACTCTCGGCGCATAACGATGTCTATGGTGAGATCTTCCGCCATCTGGATAGGCTGGTCCCTGGAGACCAGATTATCGTGTACACCCAACAGCGGCAATTCGTTTATGTTGTTGACCGCACGGTCCTTGTCGAACCGACTGCCGTGGAAGTGATGGCATCCACCGGCTCACCAACGGTCACGCTCATCTCGTGTTACCCATATCTTGTCAACAATCAGCGCATTGTTGTTTTTGCGCAATTACAAAATTGAAGGAGAAATAAACATGGCTAAGAAAAACAAACGTCCAACACCCGTATCGGTGGCGAACACTCCGCCTCAAAAATTTGAGTTCAACCCCGATTACAGTATGGTTAGGAAAGACCTCAAACGCATTGGGTTGTTGGCGGGATTCTTCATCACCGTGCTGGTGGTTCTTTCGTTCTTTTTGAAATAGAGAAACCGAAAGAAAGATAAAAGTAAAGCCCTGGGTTTATCGAAGGGAGGAAAGATTGGTAACCAGTCTTTCCTCTTTTTATAATACCCACGGTATCATCTCAATAATTTGGGGTGAACTCCCAGACCCTAAAGGTTTTTCTGTCAGATTGGGTACTTTGCTGGCAAAATACGCTATTCGACAAGATAATTTGGCCAGCGAGGGAAACCTTTAGGGTCTCCGCCCCT
>JAUXWL010000354.1 GCA_030680155.1 Anaerolineales bacterium | reverse complement strand
AAAGCTGTTCACCTCACACCGACACAGTTCGACGATTACAAAACGCTGATGCTGCCTGACTCGCGTCTTGCTGTACAGCGTGCAGGCGGAACATGGTCGGAGTTATTCAACTACGAATGGATTCAAAACAAAGTTCCGTTCGTCGGTTTATTGATTTGGTATGGTTTTCTCTTCCTGATTGGGCTGGTCGCATATCCCATTGCGCGGCTGGCATTGCCTGGCTTGAAACATTACGCCTACCCGCTGGGGCGTATCGTTGGCATTGTGTTGCTGGCGTGGTTGGCATGGATGGGCGGCTCGCTCGGCATCTCGTACACGCGGACAAGCATCGGGGTGGCATCCGCTTTGATTGCAGTGGCAGGCGTCGGCTTGTGGATGAAGCGCAGACACCAGTTCCGTGACGAGTGGAATGCCGACCGCAGATTCTTCGTCACCGTGGAAGTGCTGTTCCTCGTATTCTTCCTGATCGATCTCTTAATCCGTTTGGGCAACTCGGATATGTGGCATCCCGCAAAAGGCGGCGAGCGCCCGATGGATTTTTCGTATTTCAACGCGGTGTTGAAGAGCACGAGCTTCCCGCCGTATGACCCGTGGTACGCGGGCGGGTATATCAATTATTACTATTATGGTTTCGTGCTGGCGGGCACACCCGTGAAACTGCTCGGCATTGTGCCTTCGATTGCGTACAATTTTATTTTGCCGACATGGTTTGCGATGCTGGCGATTGGCGCGTTTGCGGTGGGCTTCGCGATTTTGGACGACAGACGACGGACGACTGACGATGGTCAATGGTCTATCGTCGATGGTCGTTTGCTTTCTGGTCTCGCCGCCTCTCTCCTGACCGTGATTTTGGGCAACCTTGGAACGATTCGACTCATCTTCCACGGATTCCAACGCATCGCCGCCCCGGGTGGAATTATCCCCGTGGATGCCAACATCTTCCAAAAATGGTGGTGGGCGTTGCAGGGCGTGCTCCATTCGTTTGGCGGCGCGATGCTGCCCATCGGGCGCGGAGACTGGTATTGGTTCCCCAGCCGCGTCATCCCCGCCCCGGGTGATGTGGAGCCGATCACGGAATTCCCGCTGTTCACATTTTTATACAGCGACATGCACGCGCACATGCTCGTCATGCCGATCACGTTGTTCGTTGTGGCGTGGGCGGTCTCGGTCATCAAATCCCGCGCACAGTGGACCCGCGCTGAATGGATCGCCGTCTTCGGCATCGGCGCATTGATGACAGGCGCATTGAAACCGACGAATACGTGGGACTTGTATACTTACTTCCCGCTCGCCGCGCTGGCGTTGGGGTATACGTTGTTTCGGTATTTCTCCTTTTCCCTCACCCTAACCCTCTCCCAAAATGGGAGAGGGGACAACGACTCCCTTCCCCCGAATGGGGGAAGGGTTGGGGATGGGGGTTGGCTTGGCAAGGCAATCGTCGCTCTCGGCGCCATAGCGCTTTTGTATCTCCTTGGCTCCCTTCTTTATGCGCCCTTCACCCACTGGTACGGGCAAGCATACGGCGAGATCGACCCGTGGAGAGGGTCAAACACACCGATCTCTTCATACCTCACGCATTGGGGTGTATTCCTGTTCTTTATCGTCGCATGGCTCGCGTGGGAAACCCGCGAGTGGATGGCAGCGACTCCTGTTTCACGTTTGAGCAGTCTACGCAAATTCGCGTTACTGATCGAAATTGCACTTGCCGTCGTGATTGCTTTACTCGTCTTCCTCGCGGTCGAAGGTGTACGCATCGGCTGGATTGCGCTTCCGTTGGCGGTTTGGGCTGGGATTCTCATCCTGCGCGCTGATATGCCTGACGTGAAACGCTTCGTCCTGTTGATGGTTGGTACAGCACTCACGCTCACCATCGCTGTGGAAGTAGTTGTGCTCGTCGGCGATATTGGACGCATGAACACGGTCTTCAAACTATATTTGCAGGCGTGGATGCTGCTTGCTGTCAGCGCCGCCGCTTCGTTCGGCTGGCTGATAAATATCTTCCCAGCGTGGAATTTCAAATGGCGCACGATCTTCCAGTTCGGTTCGTATGCTTTGCTGGCAGGCGCGTTCATGTTCACGCTCACCGCCACCAGCGACAAGATCAATGACCGTATTGCGCTCGATGCGCCGCGCACGCTCGACAGTATGGAATTCATGAATCACGCCCAATTGTGGGATGGTCAAGTCATGGATTTGAGCGAAGACTATCGCGCCATCCGCTGGATGCAGGATAATGTGCAAGGTTCGCCTGTCATCGTGGAAGCCAACTGCACGGAATACCGCTGGTGTACGCGCTACACCATGTACACGGGTCTGCCCGGTGTGGTCGGCTGGAACTGGCATCAACGTCAGCAGCGCGGCATTTTCGCTCCACAGGTGCAGGAACGTGTGAATGAAGTCAGTGCGTTCTATTCCACGCCCGATGTTCAAATGGCGTTGGACTTCCTCAAAAAATATGACGTGAAATACATCGTTGTTGGGCAATTGGAACGCAATGTCTATCCCGCCATCGCGGGCATCCCCGATGGTTTGGAAAAATTCAAAGTCTATGAAGGTGTGCATTGGCAGGTGATTTACAATGATGCCAATACCACCATTTATGAAGTCCTTAAGTAACTTTTGGAGTCAGCCAGCTTGCTGGCGTCACGGGAGCAAGCTCCCTGACTCCATAGGAGTATCGCATGATCTATCACATCACCTCAAAACAAGAATGGGCATCCGCACAACAGAACGGCGAATACACCGCGCCGAGTTTGGGTACCGAAGGCTTCATCCATTGCTCGACGGCGGCGCAGGTTGTGCATGTCGCCAACGCCTTCTATCGCGGACGCACTGATCTGGTGTTGTTAAAACTCGCCGAAGACCGAATCAAATCACAGGTTAAGTGGGAGGCGCCTGCGGGACCTCCCGCCCCGGGCATCTCCGAATCCGATTCGTTCCCGCACATCTATGGGACGATCAACCTTGATGCTGTGATCACTGTGCTGGATATTACAACGCCGCTCGATGCAGGTTTTCAGCCTGATAGCAACGGCGAGTGACATTCCCTGCCCGCATGAGTTCACCCGACATCGTCATCCGACCTGCCATACATTCCGATATTCCGTTCGTAGCGGACATGTTCCTGCTTTCGATGGGGAGTCTTGCAGATCATCTTTTTGCCGCTGATAAACAAACGGCAAAACAATCCATTGAAAAGTTGGTCACACGCAATGCTGGCAGGTTTACACTGCGTTTTGCATGGATTGCGGAAGTGAATGGCAATGCCAAAGGCGGGCTTGTTGCCTGCAAGGGAAATTTAATCGAGCGTTTGAATTTGGCTACGACACCGCATTTGTTCGGCGTGATGGGGCTGTCTGCGTTCGGTTTTATTTGGCGAGGAGCTGCGCTGCCTGGCGGGCGTGAGGCTCAAGCGGACGAGTATTACATTGGCAATCTTGGTGTGCATCCTTCTGCGCAAGGATTGGGGATCGGCTCTGCCTTGCTGGAATTTGCAGAGACACAGGCACGCCAGCATGGACTGGCAAAATGTTCGTTGGTGGCTGCCTTGTATAATCAGGGAGCGGTGCGGCTGTATAAACGGTTTGGGTATGAAGTTGTTGAGACCGTTGAACACCCAACCCTTGGATATTATCGGATGGTAAAGGTTCTTTGATTTTATGACGTCGTTTTTGGTTTGGTATTTTCTTCTCACCCTGCTCGGCTGGCTGACCTTCCCGCTGGCGTTCGCGCTCTTCCCCGCGCTGACGGATCGCGGCTACACCCTCGCGCGCGCGGCGGGATTGCTCATCTGGGCATACGTCTTTTGGCTGTTCGCCTCTCTCGGTATCGCCCAAAACGACCTCGGCGGAATCATCCTCGCGCTCGCTGTTCTGATTGCGCTGAGCATCTGGTCACTTCTCACTTCTCACTTCTCACTTCTCACTTTCCTAAAATCAAACGCCTCCCTCCTCCTTACCGCCGAACTGCTCTTCCTCGCCGCCTTCGGTTTTATGGCATTTGTCCGCTCTGCCAACCCGGAGTTGAACGGCACCGAACGCCCGATGGAACTGGCGTTCATCAACGGCATTTTGCGCTCGCCGACCTTCCCACCGCAAGACCCGTGGCTTTCGGGCTACGCCATTTCATATTATTACTTCGGCTATGTGATGACCGCCATGCTCGCCAAACTGTCTGGCGTCAACGGCTCCACCGCCCACAACCTGATGACCGCGCTCATATTCGGCTTAGGCGCGATTGGGTCGTATGGGATTCTTTACAACCTTTTGGACCGCAGACCACAGACCGCAGACCGTCCACGATCCACCGTCCTCGGTCTCTCGTTACTCGCTCCTTTGTTCCTGCTTCTAGTATCCAACCTCGCCGCCCTGCTCGAAGTTTTGCACCGCCGCGGCATCGGCTGGACGAAAGACCCCGTTACAGGGCAATGGACATCCGCGTTTTGGACATGGCTCGATATGAAGGAACTTTCCTTCCCGCCCGTCGAACCGACGGCATGGATACCCGACCGCTACCTGTGGTGGTGGCGCGCCTCACGTGTCATTCAAGATTACGACATGCTCGGCAGTCACCGCGAAGTCATCGACGAATTCCCCTTCTTCTCCTTTCTGCTCGGCGATCTGCACCCACATGTGCTGGCGATTCCCTTCGGCTTGCTCGCCGTTTCAGTGGCGCTCAATCTCTTCCTCAGCGGCTGGCGCGGAGAGATCAATCTCTTCGGCGCGCGGCTCAATATCGCCCCGCAAGGTTTTCTCACCTCCGCCCTCGTCCTCGGCGGACTCGCCTTCCTCAACACATGGGACATCCTCGTCGCCGCCGCGTTGATCGTTTCCGCATTCATCTTCTACCGCGCCCGCGAAGACGGCTGGAATTGGTCGCGCCTCGAGGACTTAATTCTGCTTGCTCTGCCGCTTGGAATTTTTTCCCTGCTGCTATATTTCCCCTTCCACCTTGGCTTCTCTT
>JAUXWL010000351.1 GCA_030680155.1 Anaerolineales bacterium | reverse complement strand
GTGCCCCCACGGGGATTCGAACCCCGGTCGTAGCCTTGAAAGGGCTGCGTCCTAGTCCACTAGACGATGGGGGCATTTCTTAAGCGGGCGGATTTTATCACCCTCTGCCATGACCGTCAAGAACTTTTTGGGGGGTTAATTTTCCGGCTTTGCCCGATGACTTAACAACGCTACGATATCCACCGCCTTGCGGTTGATCAGAATACCCCCGCTTTCCACTCGCAGGGCGGGGATAAGAATGGCGGTCAGCGTGGCATTGAACATCGGGATAAAATCCCGTGTGCCGTCTGTCATCAGGGAGGTAAACTCAAAACGCCCCGGCAGTTCCATCGTCCCTTCCACTTCGAACATCGGGGTCGTAATACGAACGGGGTACTCAACCACGTTGGTATAACCGCCGCGCACAATCGCCTGCGGGCCGAGATCCTCGCGGCGCGCCAGGCACACCGCATGGATCTGCTGCTTCATCATGCGCACGATATTAAAATGATCGATGAGCTTGGTCGGCATGTACAAACGCGCCATGTGCGCATCGTTAATTTCCAAAGCCGAATGAGTGGGGTCATTCATCGCCCCCATGGCGCCGTGGTTCGTCACCGATAATTTACCGACGACCCGATAACCTGCGGTCAGAATATCAACGGGCAGGAAGCGATGTGTGCGGGGAGAAGTATCTAGGGACATCGGGTAAATTCCAGTCAAGAATCAGATATGGGGCGCATCATCCCTGTGGGCGGACGCGGCGGGGGCGGCGTTCGGCGGTTGGACTGTGTCGGCCTGCCGGCGTTCGGGTCGAGGATCATATTCAACCACTGAACTGCCTTTTCGTCATATTCACGCCTGCCGCACACATCACAGACCCATGCAGGGAAATGCGGAACTGTGATCAACTCCTCGCCCAGCCACGTAAAATACGTAATACGGCGCGGCAGCATTAAGCCCGCATGGCATTCATTGCATTGAACATCCTGTGAAGCAAAATCCATTTCGCTCATAATTCTAATTCCTATTGTGCGGCAAGTACATCCGCATGGTCGAGCACATTCCACATGGGCGGGGGCCAATAGATCAACACAGCCTTCCCCACCACATTTTCCATCGGCAGGAGACCCCAATCCTTCGAGTCATTCGAATTGTTGCGGTTATCGCCAAGTACGAAGAGGTGGTCAGCTTCAACCAGCCACTCACCGGAATACAAAGGCGGCTGCGCAATATAAGGTTCGTTAATCGACTCCCCGTTAACGTACATCTGGCCATTCTCAACCTGCACATGGTCGCCGGGCAGGCCGATCACACGCTTGATCAATTCCTCCTCCGGGTTCAACGGAAAATGGAACACAACAATATCACCGCGTGTCACTTCACCCCAAAAATAATTCACCTTGCTTACCAGCACAAATTCGCCGTCTTCCAGCGTGGGGCGCATACTGAAACCATCCACCCGCACACGCGCCGAAACCGCATTGATGCCAACAAATAAGACCACCGCCAGAACGATCGTTTCCAACATATCAAGCGCAAACCGTTTCCAGTTGACCTTCTCTTCAGCAGGCTTAAGCTCTTCGGTTTGCACTTCCTCATTAATTGTCTCCAAACACGCCTCCAATTCACGCGTGAAATTATACTTCGATTTACTCGATAATCCACCGCCCTTAAGTCTTACCCCAGGCAAAGAAGGTCGGCACATGCAAAACACGCTCCCCCCGTCCACGCGCCTGCTCATCCAAAAGCTTCATTTTTTGGATATCTTCGCCCGGGACAAAGCCTGCCAGGTCAGCTTCGATCACAGCCCACTCATTTTCCCACTCCCAAAGAGAGCGCTTCGCCTCCGCGCCTTGAATGGGTCCTGTTTCGAGCAGCGTGATCCCCGCCCGATGAAAGGTCTCCGCCAGCAACGCCCCGAAGAACGGATTTGCGCCCTGCCGAATGAGTGCCTGTGTCTGCCTTTCACCGAGCGGTTGGAGCGCAGCAGGCTTATCCACCCGCTGACCATAATCAGGCTCCGCCAAAGCCAGCACAGTTTTACCGACCCGCGCCATTTCGCGCACCACCTGCAACGGGTCGCTCACCCACAGCAAAAGGAAGTGACAATATACGATGTCAAATGACTTGTCGGGATACGGGAGGGAATGTGCGTCACCAAGCGTCAGCGAAGCGGCCGGGGCGTGGATTCTGCACTGGGTCAACGAAGCAGGTTCAAGGTCCAGGCCGTGAAGCGGGGCGGGCGTATTCAGTTCGCGTAAGACGGCGCCTGTCCCACATCCCACTTCAAGTATGCGTTCCGCGCCGTCCAAGCCCGCCTTGTCGAAAAGATAGTTTCGCAGGTCGCGGGTCCATGCGGCTTGCTGGAGGTAGCGCGTGTGCCAGTTCATCCTTCGCAATAGCGGGGTTTGCGGTTTGCCGGTTTTTCCTCCCACCAGTTGCGGACGAAGGCGAATTGTTCGGGGGTTTCGGGTGAAGTGGTGAGGAAATAGTTTTGCGGTCTGGTCTGATACAAACTGGCTACGCGCATAAGAGCGTCGTCAGCCGAAAGTCCGTGACGGATGAAATAACATGCCACAGCGATGCCTGTGCGCCCCACCCCACCCCAACAATGGATGTAGACGGGACTGCCATTATTTATGGAATCGTCAATGACATCCAGAATATCGGTCATGTGCTGCGATGTGGGTATGCCGTGGTCGCGGATGGGGAAACGATGATAGGTCAGTTCGAGATCGTAGATGCGCGCCTGGTCTTTAAGGATGGGTTCGTAGGGAACAAGTTCGTGCGGCTGGGTCAGGTCAATGAAGGTGCGGATGCCCGCGCCCAGAAAGGCTTCGATGCGGCGGCGCGCGGATTCAGGGTCGCGGCTGGCAGGGTACTCACCCGCAAGGAAGCGGTTTTCTTCAACCCAATAGGATTCGAGGATGGGGAGTGTGGTCATGGGTAATTCCAGCAACGGAGGCGCTGAGGAAGGACCCCAGCGCCTCCGTGCTCGTTCTATTCAGGGAAGTTCGCACACGTATTGTTCAGAATGCTTGCGCGTAATTCCACCAGTTCGGGGTAGTTATAGAAGAAAAGGATCTTCTCCTCCAAAATGGTGTCGCCTGCGGGTTTGGGGCTGAAGACAAAGAAGGCAAAAGATTCGGCGATGTCTTCTTCGGGGTTGGTGGCGGCATAGCTGGTGACGAAGCGGTCTTCGTACTGACTATAGAACTCGTCCAACAGTTCGGTGCGGGTATCTTCATCCTCTTCGAGGTTGATCGGATCCCACTCATCGCGCAGTTCCTCCCAGAATTGGAAGTAGAAATCGTCAATGTAGGAATCCGCATTCGCACAGCCTTCACCGGGGAAATAATTGGGACAGGCGGAAAGTTCCTGCAAGTAGATATTATTATCTTCAGGGTTATTCAGAACAGCCAGGCTCGGAACAACCTGGTCAGGTCCAAGTGTGAGCAGGTGGGCAAATTCGTGGACGAGGGTGGAGGTCAATTCGTAGTAGTTGGCAGTATCGGCAATATCAATATTCAACGTCCAGAGGTCGGGATCATAGGTGGTTTGAGCAACAGATGCCAGTGTGCCGCCTACGCCGTCGGTAGTGATGGCATATTCAGCGATCATCCCGCGCTGCTCGGCGGGAATGAGCGCGGCATAATATTCCCAGAGCTGCTGATGCAGTTCAGTATTTTCCTGCTCATCCAACAAATCAGCGGGGACATCTTCATAGGTGGGCTCAGAAATCTCGTCACCATTCACAACATACGTGACGATGACCAGTTCTTCATCCAGCAGGTCTTCTTCGCCTTCGCTGCCGTACACCGCCAGTTCGATGATCTGGTCGGTGATGACCGGGCAGGACATGGCTTCTGTCGCCTCTTCCTCCTGATACGACTCATCCTCCGCATCTTCTTCTTCGGTATATTCTTCTGTTTCGGGGCTTTCGTAATCGTAGTCGTAATCGCCCTCGTCAAAAATCTCACCACAGGCAGACAGGGAAAATATCAATACAAGGCTGGCGATCAGTAGTTTTATAGTCAGTTTCATGGGGTATCCTCTTCTAAAAATTTTGCCAAGGATACCATAGAGTACTTTAATAAGAGAAACTGCCGCTCACTTGTAGATGGGATGTAAACCCGCTTCACTCATTACCCGCAATCTGCTCCCAACCATCATGCAGGAAATTACCGAGGACTTTATCCGCTTCGCCTTGCGCAGGGAGGACATCGCCATCGGGTTCGACGTACATCCATGCCTTGCCTGCTCCCGCGGGGACTTCATCGTCCACAGTTTCCATGGTGACGGGATTGGAAGCGGAATATGGCACGGGCAAGTCCCAGCGGATATTGAGCGCAAGATTCTGAGCGACGCCTTGCAGTTCGAGCAGTTCGTCCATGAGGGAGTCTTCGGCGGCGCTGAGGGAGATATTTTCCACGCCCAGGTGAGCGACTTTCTCCAGAATGGCTTGGGCTTGATGTACGTTCTTTTTATTGATAGTGAGATGGACGGTGATGAAAATATCCTGCGGGACGATGGTTTCGATGGCTTTCCATGAGCGCGGTTCATCGGGTTGCAGGACGAGCAAAATATGGTCGAGGCCTGTTTGCAAGAGCACATCGAGATATTTTTTGTCGGTGAGCTTGAGTCCATCCGTGAGCAAGCCGCAGACTTGTCCGTTCTTTTCGGCGTGGGCAATGAGGGTCGGGAGGTCTTCACGCAAGGTCGCTTCGCCGCCAGTGAAGATAACGTGCGGAATGCCCGCATGCCAGGCTTTATCCAAAATGATCTGCCATTCGGCGGTGGCGAGTTCCCGCTGCACGCGTTTGACGGGGGCGTGTTCGGTGTGGTCTCCTTTGGGCAGGTGATACGTGAGGGCGCAATCCAGCCGCAGCGTAGAGTCCGCTGTATGGGGCTGAGCCCGCTCAAAGTCGAGGAAAGAGGCGGGGTCCAGGTCAGGTGTGGAGATGAGGGTGTGAATCCGCTCGGCGAAGTTGGTGAAGTCCGCCAGCGCATCCTTCCGTTTGACATTGTAGCGGGAGGCGATTTCCCTGGCGGCATCTTCGGGCAGCGTGCCTTTGATGAAATGATAGGCGTATTCAGCGGCGGTGGGATTTAATTGCATGACGGTGGACGCGTTGAGAATGAGAATGCCCGACCCGTCATTACGCAGGCGTAGATGCAGGCGGTAGGGCTTTTCATCTTCAGCGGCATGGATGTGATGCGTGCCCTCAGGAAGCGGCGCAACTTTCGAAAAACGTGTCGAAATGCGTTGGAGGATGTTCATGTGATGCTCCTATTTTGCAATACTGGCGAGATCGTCCACGAAGAAGAGGTAGAGATAACCAACAAGCAGGAGCACCCAGCCGACGAGCTCGGCGCGCTCCATCAGACCTTCCCACGAGGTCGCAAAATTTTCCTTGATGGTCTCGACGATGTTTTCAAGGTTATCGAGTTTATCTTTTACATTTTGCTTCCACGCTTTGAGATAAAGCTCGCTATGAATAACGTCATAAAGTTTGGCGGTGTACCAATCGCCGATGAGCAGCAGGTTCTGTTCGGCGCGTTCAAAATTCAGCATGACCTCGATGCGGTGCTCGGCAATCTGGCGGATCATGCCGCGCGTGGCGTTTGGTCGGCGTTTGTTTTGAAAGAAAGTTTCGTTGATCTTGTCCAACATCGTGTCTATGGATTGATCCAACATGCGGTAGCGCAGCAGTTGGTAATTGCCGATCTTGAGCAGGGCAATATCAGAAGTGTAATCTTCAGCAGGTGAAATAATGATCGCGCCCTCCCAATCCACGAGGGTCAGTTCACTGGCGGAGTATTGCGTGCGCGAAATCAATATCTCGTTGATCTCGACGGGGTTCAATGTTTCGCGCTGCGAGCGGATGAACTTGGCGAGCGAAGCGGAATTTTTATCGATCCACTTTTCAGGCGTGGGTTTCGCCGTTTGCACCAGCAGGATGGTGTAATCTTCGAACAGCCCGCTCTGGCGAATTGCTTCAGGGATGTAGCGGCTTTGCAGGGCGGCTTGAATTTTCACGCGCGCCTGCAATACAGAAGATGCAAACGGGTCGGAAAGATCAAAGCGGCATTCGACCATTTGCACGTGCGCGTCATATCGCTGGCGCGTGGCAGTGACGGCAAAGCCTTCGATGAGCACCGTCTCTTCGCCGAGGCTGACGAGGTCAATATCCACGGGCTGGAAGTAGGGCGCATCCTTCGACACTTTGAGTTGTTCAGGCGCGGGAGCCTTTCCTTCGTCTGAATCAGGGAACGCGATCAGGTAGCAGATTTGCATGAGGTGATTCCTAAAGCATGAGTTTGGAGTCAGGGAGCTTGCTGGCGCATGACGGGAGCATACCATTTCATGGCGCTTAGGGTCTGTAAATAAATAGATTCCCTCATGCGCCCTCATACCCCTTCGGGGCACTTTCCCCAGCCCTTCCCCCGAAAGGGGAAGGGAGTCCCCTCTCCCTTCGGGAGAGGGTTAGGGTGAGGGAAAAACGTCCTCGCAT
>JAUXWL010000326.1 GCA_030680155.1 Anaerolineales bacterium | reverse complement strand
AAAACCATACAGCCGCGCAAACAGACTCGCGGCGGGGTATATCTTGCCAATAGGGATGGTCAAATGATAGGGGGGACTAGGGTCTGGTTCTATGGAAGGCTCAAGCATGATTTTTCGTACAGAAGATTTCGCCCTTATTGTACCTGATTCGTGAGCCAATTAAAGACCTGGTCTGCGGAAAAGCCCATTTTTTGTTTATTGCGGAGTTCACCGGAACGATAAAGGGAAAGCCCCTGATCTACCGTGTCTGGCAGGATGGCGCGAAATTCGTTGAAGAATTGGCTGGTTAAAATATTTTCACCATGCTTAAAGATGTTCCATTCAATATGGAGTACGAGGATGGCTTTTTCCAACAGGGTATTGAATGGCGCAAAAACTTTAATGGGTTTGCGGCTCAGGTATGGCGTTGTTCCCAAGAGATTTACACTTCCTGCCCAGGGGTCGCGCGCCGCAAAATGGATGGTCTTTACATCGGACATGAAAAATGCACCCATGCACAAAGGACAAGGTTCCATGGTTGTGTAAAGCGCGGCTTGCCGGCTTTCCTCGTAACTCAACTTTAAAGACAACAGCGCATTAATTTCCGCATGAGCCAGTTCGTTGCTGCACACCTGACCCGCAGGAGCACTCTGATCCATAATGCGGTTCCGTCCACGGGAGACGACGTTCCCGTACTTATCCGCCACTACAGCGCCGATCGGTACAGTGTTTGCGCAATACGCCTCCCATGCCATTTCAAGCGCAGCCTGCCAGGGTGGCGCCAGGGTTTCCCACATTTTAATTAATCCTTTTTGTTCATCTTGTTTTCGATTTTGTTCAGGCGTTTGTTCAACGCCGCATAACCGCGTGTAACAATGAGCGGAATAATAATTGCCAGCGCGACCAACCCGCAAGTGATGCCGAGTTCGATGATGCCAATGCGGAACATTTTCTACCTGACCTCGATCCCCTGACCCTCTCGCGCCTCGCCGACCACCCAGTAGGGCTGGTTCAGTTCCTGTGCGCGGGTTTCAAACGCTGACAGTTTTCCCCGAGCCAACCCAAACAGCAGTCCGCCGCTGGTTTGCGGGTCGAACATCAGCATTTGAGACGGCTCATCAAGGTGCTCTGCAAATGTCACGGATGCTTCAAAGTAGTTCTTATTGTCGAATGCCCCGCCGGGGAAGATGCCTTTCTCTGCATATCCACGCGCGCCGCTCAGGAAGGGGAGTTTTGCAAAGTCGATCTGCAGGGATACGCCCGATGCTTCCGCCATTTCCATGGCGTGACCGAGAAAGCCGAACCCGGTAATATCTGTGCCGCCACGCACACCGAATTCCACTGCCAATTCACTAGCGATCTTATTCAAGCGGGACATCCACTCGATGGCTTCGGCGACATGCGCTGTGTCTGCTTTTTCCTGCTTTACGGCAGTCGTCGTCACACCTCCGCCCAATGGTTTGGTGAGGATGAGTACATCCCCCGCTTTCAATCCGCCTTTGCTGATGATCCTTTGCGGATGAACGAAACCAATCGCAACCAGGCCGTATTTTGGTTCCTTGTCATTGACGGTATGTCCGCCCGCGATGACCACGCCCGCCTCGCGCGCCTTTTCCGCGCCGCCACGCAGGATCTCACTGGAAATTTCCGCAGGGAGATTGTCTGGCAGGGCGGCAATGTTCAAAGCAAGGAAGGGCTTCCCGCCCATCGCGTACACATCCGAGAGACTGTTGGCGGCCGCGATTGCTCCGTATTCGTAGGGAGTATCCACCACCGGGGTGAAGAAATCGGTGGTGAGGACGACGGCTTGCTCGTCGCTTAAACGCCAAACGGCCGCATCATCCGGGTCGGTCAGACCAACCAACAGGTCCGGATAAGAGGCGGGGTCGAAGATGTCCTTGATGGGACGCAGAACCTGCGTCAACGCGTTAGCGTCTAGTTTGGACGCTCAACCCGCGCAGGCGGAAAGAGTCGTCAGGCGGATTTCGCGTCCAGTTTTGGGGATGGGCATGGCGTCAAAGTAAAGTGACAGTCACCTTTAAGGTGACTGTCACTTTTTCCTTAAGGTGTCGTTGTGTTCGGCAGCGGCAGGATGAACTGGTTGCCGCTCGGCACGAAGATGGTCTGCACGCCGGGGGCGAGATTCAAAATATATTGATACTGGATCAACTCAGGGGTCAGCGACGCAGCGAGCAAGCGGTTGGCTTCAGCTTCAGCTTGCGCTTCGATGAGGCGTGCTTCCGCCGCGCCCGATGCAGCGATCACAGCCGCATCCGCCTGACCTTGCGCGATCTGGCGTGCCTGCTCGGCTTCCTGCTTCTTTGATTCGACTACGAAGCGAGCCTGTTCCGCCTGTTGTTCAGCGATCTGCTTTTGTTCGACGGCCGCGGCATATTCATCGCTAAAGCGGATGTTGCGCAGCACGAAATCCCTCAGCGTCAGGTTATTTTCAGCAAACACTTCGCGCAGTCTTTCGGTGATGATTGCCTGCATTTCAGCGCGTTTGGAACTGACGATTTCCTCCACGCCGTACTGCGAAGCTGCATCACGAATGACGCCGCGTGCCTGTGGACGCACAAGCCCGTCCTGATAGGTGAAGCGCCAGGTGCGGTACAAGTCAACCGATTTGACGGGGTCAATTGCATAGATGACGGATGCGTCAATGTACACCTGTTGACCGTCCTTGGTGCGTACCTGAATCGAGTCTTCCGAAATCAACGCGCCTTCATCTTGCGCGGAAGCCATCGTGTACGTCTGGTTTAGGATCGAGTAGCGTTCCACGCGTTCCACAAAGGGAATCACCCAATGCAGACCAGAGTTCAACGGTTCGGGGCGAATACCTTTTCCACCGATTGCCGTTACCACCACGCCCAGTTCGTCTGGCTCAACGAACACCAGCCCGGCGCCTACCGAGGTCAATATAATGGCGGCGACCAACAAAATCACCACTACTGTGCTCAACCCTTTTACAGGCTGGTTGCGGCTTACGCGAAGAAAGATCGCAACGATCACACCAAACAAACCGATCCACGCAAAGGAAGCGATTCCCTGCAGCAAGCTCGAAATATTCATGGTTCCTCCGAAAATGATTTTCAAAATTATAACCCGCTTGCTTTGGCTCTCGAAGCATGTTAATATTTCTCCAATGAAGACAGCCAAAGGCAGCGTCGAAGAAACTTATTTGGATGGCTCCGCCCGCATCGCCTGCCCGCCGGAACTGACTCCCGCACCCGGCCAATACCTGCTCGCTCACGCAGACGCTTCCTCCGACCCCCTGCCTGTTTCTCTTTTCTCCAGCGACTCAACCTCAAACGGATTCCGCTCCGCGCCGCCCCTGCCGCACGGCTGGCATCCCGGTGACTTGCTCACAATTCGCGGCCCCATCGGGCATGGATTCTCCATCCCGCACGCCGCACGTAAAGCGGCATTAATTGCCTTTGATGATTCCCCCGCCCGTCTGCGCGGATTGATTTCTGTTGCACTCAAACAAGGCGCGGAGATCGTACTCGTCAGCGATTTGGCGGCGGAGGATTTGCCTGAGATTATCGAAGTCCAGCCGTTGAAAGCCATGTTGGACATCCTCCAATGGGCAGACTATGCCGCAGTGGATGCGGCGCGAGAGAATCTGAATCGGTTGCGGGGAATGTTGGGGGAGCAGAATCAGGCTGGGCTAAAGTGCGAAGCGCAGGTTTTGGTCCGCACCCAAATGCCGTGTGGCGCGCTTGCCGAGTGCGGCGTCTGCGCTGTGATGTTCCATCATGAGTGGCGGATGGCGTGTAAGGATGGCCCCGTTTTCAACTTGAAAGAATTTCTATAAAAAAACTCCCGATTGTGCGGGAGTTTTTTTAGTACCAAATTCTGAACGATGTTGTAGTGGTGGCTTTGAGTGAATTGAATGTACAGGTAATGTCGGTATAAATGAGACTGCCATACGGTTGGTTGTCGAAGGACAATGAAATGATGCCCACGCCATTGGTGTTGGTGGTTACGACAGTGGAGTCGCTCAAACCGCTGGGCCAGTGGACGACCGCTGTGCAGTTGACATTTGCCACCGGCAGCATATTTTGATCCTGCACGATCACAAAGAATATCTGGTTGTCGTTCGCGAGCGTCACGGCTTTCCAGGGGAAGGCGCGCACTTGAAGTTTGGTAAGTACTCTGGGTGAATTGCCAGAGGGACTGACCGGAGCAAGCAGGGCGGGGTCTTCGCGTAATTTATCGAAATAGATCCGCCCGAGATCAGAGACGACCACGCGCTGTCCTTCGGTTTTCCACGGCTGCCATTCGAAGCGCGCATTTTCAAAATATTGCACCAGCTTGTTTTCATGGTATTCAAAGCCGGAGATTGGATACCCAAACTGGGCTGTGCCGCCGTATTTATCGAAAAATTCAAGAAAGGCAAAGCAGATCGAAAAACCAGTCTGCGAAAATTGGCGGCAGGCAAAGGCATTCTTGACATCGACTGCGCCGGTTGAGACGTAGGTCTCACGCCCAAGCGGGGAAAGCCTGACACGTTGTCCCTGGGGGAGGCTGGAGTTGTACTCGAACCGCACCCGTTGGAAATATTGCACAATTTTTCCATCTTTGCTGGTAAATTGTTCTGTGATTGGGTACCCATACAGGAAAGTGGCGTTAGGGTTGGCTTTGTAGAACGTTAGAAATTCGCCGCTAACATTGTGTCCGGTTTCGCTAAAATACTGTGAATCTTGCGACTGCGCGTATACGGAACCCCAAATCGCGCTGACCAAGAAGATTGTAAGCAGGAATGCAGCTAACTTTTTTAACATATCTCACTCAAGTCATTATACTCATAAATAATCCTAATTTTTTTTGCAAGACATTACAAACCCTTATCTGCTTTCCGTAATGAAAGGTGGGCTTTGAAACAGCATTTTTTGAGGAAATTGTTACTTCTCTAGCAATGTCTGGACAATCCTCTCCGCCGCATGACCATCCCCATAAGGATTTGCCGCCCTGGACATTTCTGCATACGCAGACTCATCCTCCAGAAGACGCCTCGCCTCCTCCACAATTCGGCTTGTTTCTGTTCCTGCGAGTTTGACCGTCCCTGCGGCAACTCCCTCCGGGCGTTCGGTCACATCCCGCAATACAAGGGTCGGGATGCCAAATGCTGGGGCTTCTTCCTGAATTCCGCCCGAGTCGGTCAGGATGAGCGTGGCGTGCTTCATCAAATGGACCAGCGGCAGGTAATCCAGCGGCGGCAGCAGGGTGATGTGCTCTTTGTTTGCCAGCAGCCTGTTGACAGGTTCCTGCACGTTCGGGTTCAAATGCACGGGGTAGACAATTTCCACATCTCCGCGCCCCGCCAGTTCGAGCAATGCACGGCAGATATTTTCCATGGGTTTGCCAAAGTTCTCGCGGCGGTGGGCGGTGACGAGGATCAGTTTGTTCGTTTTTAGTTTTGTAGTTGTTAGTTCGGTGATTTCCTGCGGTTCGGGTTGCTTCGCCACAAATTGCAGCGCGTCTATGACGGTATTGCCCGTCACTTCGATGATGGCTTCGTCCACGCCTTCGTGCAACAGGTTTTGCTTCGACCATTCCGTCGGCGCGAAGTGCATGTCGGCTACCACGCCTGCTACGCGGCGATTGATCTCTTCGGGGAAGGGCTGCCACTTGTCGTGCGTCCGCAAGCCTGCCTCCACATGCCCGAATTTGATGCGATGGAAATACGCCAGCAGGGAGGTGATGGCGACGGTGGTCGTATCGCCCTGTGCCAGTACCCAGCCTGGTTTGAAATCTGAGAAAACAGGATCAAGATGGGTGAAGATTGCCGCGCTCAATGCCGCAAGGGATTGATTGTCGCGCATTAAGTTCAGGTCGTAGTCAGGCTGGATGTGAAATAAATCCAACACCTGGTCCAGCATTTGGCGGTGCTGTGCCGTCACGCAGACGCGTGATTCCACGCCTGCGGTCTCGGCAAGCAATTTGACAATGGGAGCCATTTTCACGGCTTCGGGGCGGGTTCCAAAAACGGAGAGGATTTTCATGGCGTTATCACAAACAAAAATGTAGACTCGTTTTTTATGGCTTTGCGCTGCCAGGGAGACTGGAGATCGATTCCATGAGACGAATTAAAGAGAAAATCGTGTTGGTAAGTCTAATGCTCGCGTTGCTGCTTGCAGCCTGCGACTCTGTACCTTCCTGCAATTTGGTGGCGCTGGCAGGCGGCGCGGATATTGCGTGTGAAGAAGAGGCGGGCGAATCGATGTCTATTTTCCCACACCCAATCTGACAAGTTGAAACCCGGCGCTTTGCCATTGCGCCATGTCCCAGCTATTGACGGTGTCAATGGCAATGCGGGCTTTGGTTAATTCTGCAAGTTCAGCGGGGATCAGGTTCGAGAATTCAGTGTGTTTTACCAGCAATAGAATTGCATCCGCATCTTTAACTGCATCTTCGAAGGTGGGGGACATGGTAATGCCCGGTAGTTTCGCATCCGGCTTGAACGGCTCCCATGCTTTGATCTGTGCGCCTTGCTTTTGCAGCAGATGGACAACTTCATTGGCGGGGCTTTCACGCAGGTCGTCCACATCCGGTTTGTAGGCGAGACCAAGCGCGGCGATCTTTTTTCCCTGCAATCCGCCGAGTGCGCGGGTGACGAGTTCTGCCACGAATTGCGGTTGACCGTCATTGACCTGCCGTGAGTTATAGATAAGCGGGGTAAGTTCAGGCGCCGATTCAACAAAGAACCACGGGTCCACACTAATGCAGTGTCCGCCGACGCCGGGACCGGGGCTGAGGATCTTTACGCGGGGGTGCAGGTTGGCAATCGAGATGGCTTCCCACACATCCACGCCGAATTTATCGGCGAGACGCGAGAACTCGTTGGCGATGGCAATGTTCACATCACGGTAGGTGTTCTCCATCAGTTTGACCATCTCGGCGGTGGTGGCGTCGGTTTGGACGATCTGTCCCTTGACGAAGATGGAGTATAGGTCTGCGCCAGCCTGTGCGGATTCGGTTGTCACACCGCCAATGACGCGGGCATTCTCGATCAACTCGCGCAGGATCTGTCCGGGCAGGACGCGCTCTGGAGAATAGCAGAGGAAGAAGTCAGAACCAGCTTTCAGGCCGGTACGTTCCAAAATGGGGGCAACCAGGTCCATGGTCGTGCGAGGCGGGGAAGTCGATTCGAGTACGATGAGATTCCCCTTCCTCAAAACGGGCAGGATGGATTCGGCGGCAGAGATCACTGCGCGCATATCCGCCAGTTTGTATTGGATGCCGTTATATTCACCGAACTGATTTTCCTGAAAAGGAGTTGGCACGGCGATGATGAAGGCGTCTGCTTCGGCGGGTTTGGCGGCGGCTTTGAAGTTGCCCGTTTGGACGGCGTTCGCCACCGCCTCGCGCAAGCCTGGTTCGTGGATGTGTATCTCGCCTCGGTTGAGGGTTTCGATGATGTGGGGGTTGACATCCACGCCGAGGACGTTGACGCCTTGCATGGAAAATGTGGAGGCTGTCGGTAACCCGATGTAGCCCAGACCGATCACGCAAATTTTTTGAAAGTTCACTGGCGCTCCAATTGATGTTGTTTTGCGCCTGCTATTATAAGCCAGTGTATTCCTTCCCATGCGGCTACTTTTTGCGGGGTTTGGCGTATATCTGATAATTTGGGCTGTTTCTTGTTGTATAATCAGTTGGAGGAAAAATGGATATTTTGCTTGAACCTAATGTTGCGTATTTGATCCTGTTGGGCGGTATTTTATTTGCGATGATGGCGTTGGTAACGCCAGGGACAGGACTTTTCGAAATTGGCGCGTTCTTCAGCCTGGCCTTGTCTGGTTATGCAATTTATAACCTTTCCTTTAATTGGTGGGCGCTCCTGATCCTTGGCTTGAGTATTGTGCCGTTTGTGTATGCCATTCGTAAACCAAACCGCGGATTGTATTTGGGAGCATCCATCCTGTTGTTAGTGCTTGGTTCCACCTTCCTTTTTTCCATGGATGGATGGAGACCGGCTGTCAATCCGCTGTTGGCGTTATTTGCCTCAGGTTCCTTTGCGGCTTTCCTGTGGATTGCAGTGGGGAAATCGGTGCAGGCAGTCAGCGCCCGTCCTTCCCATGATATGGATATGTTGATTGGCATGGCTGGCGAGGCGCGTACAAAGATCCTATCCGAAGGCAGTGTGTATGTGGGCGGGGAGATGTGGACTGCCAAAAGCGAGAAATCCATCCCTGCTGGAAGTGCAATTCGTGTGGTTCGCCGCGAGGGGTTTGTCCTCGTTGTTGAAAAGAACGATCAATCTGGTTAGCTTAATATTGACGAAAGGATAAACTATGTTTGAAACATTTGGTTTTTTGACCTGTTTGATTGGCGCCATCGTTGTCATTGGTTTCATTTTCCTTGCCAATGCCATTCGCATCGTGCCTGAATATCAGCGTTTGGTCGTGTTCCGACTTGGTCGTTGTGTCGGAGCGCGCGGACCTGGTATCGTGCTTTTGATCCCGATCATCGACCGCGGTGTGAAAGCAGACTTGCGCGAGCAGGTGCGCGAAATTCCACAGCAGACCTCGATCACCAAGGATAATGCGCCGATCTCGATTGACTTCCTCTGGTATTTTAAAGTTTTGGATCCCACTCAATCGGTTTTGCAGGTGGGAAACTTCGAAGCTGCTGCGGCTGGTATTGCGGCAACCACCTTGCGCGCCGTGATCGGTGGTATCGCGTTGGATGATGTGCTGTCTCAACGCGAGCATATCAACAACCAACTCCGCACCCGCCTGGATGAAGTCACCGAGCGCTGGGGCGTCAAAGTGACCAACGTGGAAATCCGTGAGATCGTCCCGCCGCGTGATGTGCAGGATGCGATGAACCGCCAGATGACGGCGGAACGCGTCCGCCGCGCGTTGGTGACCGAGTCCATGGGTGACCAGCAGGCGGCCATCAACCGTGCCGAAGGCACCAAGCAGGCTGCGATCCTCTCGGCTCAAGGTGAACGCGAATCCAACATCCTGCGCGCAGAAGGCGACCGCCAGGCGCAACTGCTCCGAGCGGAAGGTTTTGCGCAGGCGCTTGAATCCATTTACAATACCGCCAAGAGCATCGACCAGAAGACCATGACGCTTCAGTATTTTGAAACGCTCAAATCTATTGGCATGAGCCCGTCCACCAAGTACATCTTCCCGATGGAATTCACCAGCATGCTGGATAACTTCCTCGGCAAAGACGGCAAGAAGTAGAAGTAATAGATAATTTGGTATAAAATAAGGTCTCTCCCGCGAGAGACCTTATTTTTATGGAAATCGTAAAAGCATCCCTTCGTGATCTCAACGCGCTTCGCAAACTTGAACAGATTAGTTTTAACAAGGATGCGTGGCCTCTGTTCGACCTGATCGCTGTTTTGACATTCCCCGAAGTGATCCGATTGAAAGCAGTGGAGGATGGGCAAATGGTCGGCTTTGTAGCCGGAGACCCGCGTCCGCGCGACGGCTGGGGCTGGATTGCCACCATTGCAGTTGATCCACGCTGTCAGCGCCGCGGAATTGGGCGCGCCTTGCTGCAGGGGTGCGAAGCCAACCTCGGTGTTCCCCGCGTGCGGCTGACTGTGCGCATGTCCAATCAGGCGGCGGTCGCCATGTATGAAAAGGAAGGCTATGGGCTTATCGATGTCTGGCAGACATATTACAATGACGGCGAGGATGCCATGGTCATGGAGAAGACCCTATAATCAGTAGATCACGAAAACCTCGCGTACTGCGCAGCGTGCGCTCTCCCCTGGCGCCGCCCGCCAGGGCAGGTGTAGCGCAAATCTGGCGGTAGAGAACGCCAATTACGCGCTTTCGTGAAGTACTGATAATCGAAACCAAACCGCGGCTTCAAGAATTCGAGCCGCAGGCCGCCCATCCATTCCTTTGTGTTTTGTGACGCTCCACTGAATAAGTGGTTATTCTCATCTGCAATCTTTTTGATAAATCCAGAAGGTTTATAATCGAACAATATGCATGACAATCTTTCAGCGCCTATTTGGGTAAATACAAATCAATTATTACAGCACATGGTAGAGGACCTTTCCGCGCAATCCCGCGTGGCGGTGGATACCGAATCCAACAGCCTGCACGCCTTCCGTGAGCAGGTGTGTTTGTTGCAATTTTCATCCCCAAAGGCGGATTATTTGGTGGACCCGCTGGCTCTACGGGATCTGAGTTTGCTGGCTCCCATGTTTGCGAACCCAAAAATCGAAAAGATATTCCACGCCGCTGAATATGACTTGATCTGTCTGCGGCGTGATTTTGGCTTCACATTTGTGAACCTGTTCGATACGATGCAGGCCGCGCGAGTACTTGGCTACCCTGCCGTGGGGTTGGATCGTCTGCTTGGCGATAAGTTCGGCATAAAAACGGATAAGCGTCATCAAAAAGCGGATTGGGCACGGCGTCCGCTGACGAAGGAACAGATCCATTACGCGCGGCTCGATACCCATTATCTCTTTGACCTGCGCAACTCTCTTGAAAGGGAATTGCGTGAAACCGAACGATTGGATTTCGCGCTGGAAGATTTCGGCCGCGCATGCCAACTGGAGGAATCGAAGCAGAAATTAAATGGGGAATCATGGGGCAGGTTTTCAGGGCGTAAGGATATATCGCTGCGAGAGTTGACGGTGATCGCCCAGTTATGCAAATGGCGTGACAGGGAAGCGGAACGCCTCAACCGCCCCCCTTATAAGGTCGTGATGGACGATGTCTTTGTGGCGCTGGCGAAGAATCCGCCGGAGAAGAAGGTGGATCTTTCAGCGGCAGGGTTGAGCGAGAAGCAGATCCATTTATGGGGCGGGTTTATCATTGGCGCTGTCCAGCATGGGCTGGAGGTTCCGCTTGTGGAGCGGAAACAGATCGAACGGAGGGATGATGCGGTTTTACGTCGGCTGGAGAAGTTGAAGGCGTGGCGGAAAAATGCCGGGATGCAAATGAAGGTCGAGTCAGACATCATCCTGCCGAAGCCCTATCTTGCGGCATTGTCTGAAAATCCGCCGAAGGATTTGACCGAGTTGGGACAAATCATGAAGGAATCACCTTCGCGGTTCGAGAAGTTTGGTGTGCAGATATTAAAGACGCTTGGAGTGAAACATGCGAATTAACTTTCACGGCGCGGCGCAAACGGTGACAGGCAGCCAGCACTTGCTGGAGATCAATGGGAAGAAACTTTTGCTGGATTGCGGTTTGTATCAGGGCAGGCGCGCAGACACGTATAAGCGCAATTTGAACTTTCGTTACAGCCCGCGTGATGTGGATGCGGTGATCCTTTCACACGCGCATATCGACCATGCTGGGAATTTGCCCAACCTGGTCAAGCAGGGATATGAGCGACTGATCTATGCAACGCATGCCACAGCGGACCTGGCGAGTCTGATGATCGCAGATTCGGGGCACATCCAGGAAGCGGATGCGCAATTTGTAAATAAAAAACGGGCAGAACGCGGCCAGCCGCCGATTGAGCCTTTGTATACAAAAGAGGATGCCGAAGCCGTTGCAGGGATGTTTGTGGGCAGGCAATACGAAGAAGCGTTCGAGCCGATTCCCGGTGTGGTTGCGCGTTTTCATGAAGCGGGACATATCCTCGGCTCGGCGAGTGTTTCATTGGAGATCGAAGAAAAAGGGAGGAAGATCCGCTTCTGGTTTTCGGGGGATATTGGCCGGTTCCAACTGCCATTGCTGCGCGACCCTGTATTGCCCACCGAAGCAGATTACATGGTCATGGAATCCACGTATGGTGATAAATCACATAGCAATCCCGAACTGGCGTTTGTGGAATTCCGTGATGTGGTCAAACGTACTGTGGAGCGCGGCGGCAAGGTGATCGTGCCTGCCTTTGCGGTGGGACGTACGCAGGAACTGGTCTATGACCTGAACCAGATGATGCGAAATGGTGATGTGCCGCGCGTGCCCGTGTACGTGGATAGCCCGCTGGCAGTCAAGGCGACGGATGTATTCAAACGTCACTTGGAATGTTTTGACGAAGAAACCGCCAAATTCGTGGCAGAGGCGCGTCATCCCGCGCTGGATTTCAAGATGCTGACCTACATCAGAAGCGTGGATGAATCGAAAGCCTTGAACGAGCGCACCGACCCGATGGTCATCATCTCTGCTTCGGGCATGGCAGAGGCGGGACGCGTCCTCCATCACATCAAGAACAATATTGAGAATCCAAAGAACACGATCTGCATCGTCTCATGGCAGGCGCCGCACACACTTGGGCGCAGGCTGGCAGACCGCGAAGAGGAAGTCCGCATTTATGGCGAGCCCTACAAACGCAAATGCGACATCGCCACCATCGGTGGGCTTTCCGCACATGCGGGGCAGGATCTGCTGGTCAAGTATGCAACAGGGGTGAAGGGCAGTGTCAAGGATATTTTCCTGGTGCATGGCGAAGAAAAGCAAGCCATGACCTTGAAAGGGTTACTCAAGGGGCGCGGCATGGATCGGGTGCATTATCCCGCATTGCATGATAAAGTGGATTTGTAAAAAGATTTTTCAGGTATAATGTTGCCCGCCTTGATAATCGGGGAGGTGCCAGAGTGGTTGAATGGGACAGTCTCGAAAACTGTTGTGGGCTCCGGTCCACCGAGGGTTCGAATCCCTCCCTCTCCGCAAGAGTCTGACTGAACAGATCAGGCTCTTTTTCTTTTCCCCGCGCGCCCTCATTGAGAGGATGTTTCGAATCCCCCCCTCTCCGCAAGAGTCTGACTGAACAGATCAGGCTCTTTTCTTTTTCTGACGGTGGACCGTAGACCGCAGACCGCGTAGATCGTCCGCCGTCCATCGTCCATCGTCTATCGTCCTCTGTCCATCAGTGGTAAGATTCCTGCGATGAAACTAAAACTTGCCCTCGCGCAAATTAACACCAAACTTGGCGATGTCGAAGCCAACCTTGCCAAACATCTTGAATACATCCAACAGGCAAAGGCTGAAAAAGCGAATTTGCTTGTTTTCCCCGAACTCTCATTAACTGGATATGTCTTGCAGGATTTGGTCGCATCCGTGGCGCACAAGCCGACGGAGGATGACCCGATTTTCAAGCAGCTCCTCGCCGCCTCCCATGACCTCGACCTGGTCGTCGGCTTCGTGGATGAAGACTCCCGTCACCGCTTTTACATTGCCTCCGCCTATCTTTCGGGCGGAAAAATCCTGCACGTCCATCACAAAGTTTATCTCCCCACCTACGGACTATTCGACGAAGGCCGCTTCTTCGCCTGGGGCGACTCGGTGCGCGCATTTGACACCCGCTTCGGACGCATCGGCATGTTGATCTGCGAGGATTTCTGGCACGCTTCGCCCCCGTACCTGCTCTGGCTCGATGGCGCTGACATTTTGATCTTCTCCTCAGCCTCTCCCGGGCGCGGACTGAACGACCACGAAAAACTCGAATCCGCGCGCTGGGTGGAGCGGGTGAACAAAGCCTACGCCAGCATGTTCACATCCTTTGTGACACATGCCAACCGCGTCGGCTATGAAGATGGTCTTCATTTCTGGGGCGGCGCGACGGTCTTCGACCCGAACGGCGAAGAGCTTGCCCACGGCCCCTATAACGAAGAAGCCATCACCTACGCCGAACTGGACTTGAATCAACTGCGCCGCACCCGCGCCCGTTTGCCCCTATTGCGCGATGAACGCACCGCGCTGGTACAAAAAGAATTGGATAGGATTTTGTCCCGTGGCTGATCTAAACCTTTCCATCAATATCGACCTCGCCCGTGAAATCCTCGCGGGGTTCATCAAATCCGAAATTACGCGCGTGGGCATGTCCCGCGCCATCGTCAATCTCTCGGGCGGACTTGACTCAGCGCTTTCCTGCGTTCTTGCGGTTGAAGCCCTGGGCGCTGAGAATGTAATGGCGTTACGATTGCCCTACCGCGCTTCCTCGCCCGACTCGCTGGAGCACGCTCAACTTCTTATTGACCAGCTCGGCATCCAAAGCCAGACGATTGAAATTACAGACATGATCGAGCCGCTGATTAAACTTGACCCCGAAATTTCCAACATCCGCAAGGGCAATATCATGGCGCGCGCGCGCATGATCGTGCTGTACGACCAATCCGAAGTGTTCAAAGCGCTGCCCGTCGGCACAAGTAACAAGACTGAGATCCTGCTTGGCTATAGCACACTGTACGGCGATTCCGCTTGCGCGATCAATCCCATTGGTGATTTATACAAAACGCAGGCGCGCCAACTCTCCCGCGCCATGAACATCCCCGCGCCGATCATGGACAAGCCGCCATCTGCCGACCTGTGGGCAGACCAGACCGATGAAAAAGAACTCGGCTTCACTTATGAAGAAGTGGATAAACTTCTCTATCTTCTCGTTGACCAGCGTTACAGTCCGCAAGAGGCGGTGGAAGCGGGTTTTGACAAGAAGTTCGTTCAAACTGTCACAACGCGCATCCGCCGCAATCAATTCAAGCGGATGCAGCCGCCCATCGCCAAGATCAGCAACCGCACCATCGGCTATGACTTTCTCTATCTCCGCGACTGGGGAACGTAAACCTGACACTTGAAACCTGACACTTGGGACTCAATGCTGCACATCCCTCCGCAACACCATTCGTCAGTTGCAAACCCCTAACCACGTCCGCGGACGGATGACCAGTGTGAACCAGATTTTCTTTCAGGGCGGGTTGAAAAACCGCCCTACACGTTCTTCTTTTTCACCAAAAAATCCAACTGATGTGCGATGTAGGTCAACTCACCGCGCTCGATTTGTTCGTGCCGTTTGTGTAACCAACCGGCGAAGACAACTTCATCCAACCCCTTATTGCCCTGCAGCGACTCTTCGATAAAATGCAGGATGAAATGCAAAAAATATGCTTCATCCTGTGGGTAGGTTCTGTTCGCACCATGCACCACCCAATCCGACGCGCCCACCGCAAGAATCTCCGTGCCTGCATTCTGCGCGTGTGCGAACAAACTGCGTCCGCTTTTGCTGCTCCCGCCTGACGGGCGCGTGTCCATCGTCTCGTGATACAACCGCTCGATGGTTTCATCCAGCGCGGCATCCATCGTCGGCTCGAACGTTGTCATGCCGTCGAAATTCAATGTCAGCCAGGCCAGATTATTGGTGAGTGTGAGTAACTTTGTTAAACTCTCAGGCATCGGCAGTAAATCTAAAAACGCATGCGCGATCAACAAGTGGGCAGGCGTTTTATTTTTTTTGATGAAATCGAAGACGTCCGCCCGCTCCAACTGAATGCGGATATCGCGAGTCGCGTTGAAGATGCGAATTTGATTTCCCACGCTTCTTTCCACGCTCAAGCCTGTTTCCTGCGCCCACTGCGGAATCCACACGGATGCATACTCCACGTTCTCGGACATCTCGTCCACCAGAATATATTCTGCGTTGCAGATTACATCCCAGCTCACCAGCCGCTTGACCATTGTCCCGATCCCCGCACCGACTTCGATGATACGCAGCGGCTTCTGCGGCAGGTGTGACTTCAACGCATGGAATACATCTTTATTGAGCGCGCGGTCATCCACGCTTTGTTTGGAGAGCAGGTAACGGGGGAAGGAATAATTCATGTCTTATATCGTACTGCAATATTCATGCGCCTTTCGCAGGATTTCCTACCATCAGTGACTCCACTGCAAAAATCAATTGAACACGAAGGTCACTAACATTACAGCGCAAAGTCAGGCTCAAAGCCGCCGCCGTTCGCTGCGCGAAGACGCAGTACCCATATCTGGGCATACATACCCATATCTGGGCATACATACCCATATCTGGGCATACATCCCCGGCGGCGTGTTGCTGGAAAACGCCTGCGCCGGGGAAAGTGCCCAGAATGGGTACGGCGCAGGGAGCAACCTTGCGCTGTAATA
>JAUXWL010000321.1 GCA_030680155.1 Anaerolineales bacterium | reverse complement strand
GGCATCGTGGCAGTGACAGTCTCTGTTGAAGTGGGGGAGGGTGTATTGGTGACAGTAGCCGTTGGCGTGGAGGTGGGCGTATCTGTCGGCTCTGTAGTTGGCGTGATGGTCGGCGGCGGGACAACTTTGGGCAGAGAGGTCAATACGAAAATGGAAAGAAGCGCAATTCCAATAATGATGGGGACGACAAATTTGTGCAGCGCAGGCGGGAGGAAATTCCTGGCCCGTTCATACGGCGTGACGGTGGGCGGTTTGCCCGTGTAGCCCAGCGCGGAGAGCAAATTCTTGAAACTTTCTTCGTATTCCCCGCTCATAAAGTTGACGTAGTTTATCGTGTTCAACGCGAAGGGTACATCGCACGCCTCGAACATGAGAGGGATGATCTTCTTGCGCAGGTTGAGCGCCTGGGTGTATTCCTTCCGCACCCATTCCGACTCGACCGAATTTGGCGAAAGCACGATGATGAAGAACTCACTCCCCGCGATGGCGGTGGGGAGCGTCCGCACCCAGTCATCGCCGCCGCGCAGGTCGGTGATATCCCACCAGACGTCGTAGCCAGCTTTTTCCAGATCGCCTGCGAGTTTGCGGGCGAAATCCATATCCTTGCGAGAATAGCTGATGAAAATTTTCTGCATGGGCGTCCCTTTGGGTGACTTTATCTTATCATCTAAACGCTTAATTAAGCGTCAAGTCTATCAAGCGTGTGCATGCAAAACATGTCAGGCAATTTGCTCCCTGCGCCGTACCCATTCTGGGCACTTTCCCCGGCGCAGGTTTCCCTCGCAAAACGCCGCCGAGGATGTATGCCCAGATATGGGTATGTATGCCCAGATATGGGTATGTATGCCCAGATATGGGTATGTATGCCCAGATATGGGTACGGCGGCTTGAGCAGCCGCCGCTGACAACCTTTGCTTGCACACCATCAAGCCGCAACTACGATTCGTAAAGAGATCTACATATAACGAGCAGGCTTCCTGTTACACGTTGCCTGCGCATCACTAGTACACTTGGGCATAAATAAGCCAGTAGTTGTAGTAGCAACTTCAGTCGCTTGCCCAGCCTAAAAACGACTAAAGTCGTTACTACGAAATCAAGACAAATTTATGCCAAGATGTACTGGCAACCCTCTTACGCCTCCTGTTTTTGTAATAGACTTTATCCGAAATAACGTGCGAACACCGTCCCGAAGGTTTGTTTCGAGTAATTTGAGCGTCTGGCTGCAACCTTCGGAACGTTTTTGTTAATTATGGATAAAGTCTAACATTACAGCGCAAAGTCAGGCTCAAAGCCGCCGTCCCCGGCGGCGTGTTGCTGGAAAACGCCTGCGCCGGGGACGGCGCAGGGAGCAACCTTGCGCTGTAATACTAATGATAAAATCGATACACCGTATGGAGGAGATACCATGTCGCGCTACATCCCATTAAATACCCATACACAACTTGAACAGGCGATTGCCTATGACTTGAATGCCGCATTGGGAGAGCGCGGCTTAATTGTTATCCACAACGGCACAAAAAACAGCCATGCGCCAGGTGGAAAACCCGATATTGTTGTCAGAAGTGAAAAGTATGCATTGATAATCGAAGTAACAAAATCAAAAGGATCGGGACAGGATCGAGAGTTTCACTCAATTCGAAGTCACTTGAAATCAATAAAGGTAGAGAACCCGGAACTACCCTGCTTTTGTATTTTTTTATCCCCAAAGACTTCCAGCCGAACTTTGGAAAGCATCCACGATCATAATCGTCAAAGAACAGGAGAGGGAAAAACTGACATGAGAATACTCCCGCTGTCCTTTGAGTTTTTCGAACTATGGATAGATCGACTTCTCGAAAACCCGAAACGCAAATATTCGATTGATGATTTGATAAGTATTTTCGACCTGCAGGAAGAGTATAAAAACGACCTGGAAATCGGAAAGGTATTCTACAGGATAATCTTCAAGGAAGATCTAGAGGAATCTGAATTATTTGAAAGACAATTACACAGAAACACCGTACATTTGGGCGGTATGCAGGTTTCCGCCCGGAAACGCAGGTTAGCAACATCTCGACCCGGCATCGGATTGGATTTTTGGATGGAAAATTTCCTTTTTTACTCAACGCGAGGTTGGAATAGATTTTCAAGAACGACGGGGATTTCGCTGGTCCAATTCGAAATTTTGAATCAAATTAACACGCGTGAAACATGGAGCATTTCTGAAATAAGCCATCATTTGGAAATCACTGCCCCTGCTGCCAGCCAACTTGTGGATAAACTTGTTCAGTCCGGACTTGTATATCGCAGTGAGGATAAAAGAGATCGCCGCGCAAGACAACTTACGCTTTCACCAAATGGTGCGCAGCTGGTGGAAAAGGGACGGCGGGGACGCCATCATTGGCTGGACGAACTGGCGAAGTCGCTTTCGGCGGAGGAAAAGGGGAAGGTTGTCGAAGCGTTGACCATTCTCACAAAGGCGGCCAAGGAGATGGGAGAGGAAAAATAACTCCCTGCCATCTGCCGTACTTCTGCATACTTTCTCCATATTTCAATGCTATTCTCGGTAGATCATGAAAACCTCGCGTACTGCGCAGCGTGTGCTCTCCCCTGGCGCCGCCCGCCAGGGCAGGTGTAGCGCAAATCTGGCGGTAGAGACCGCCAATTACGCGCTTTCGTGAAGTACTGATTTTCTGTAGACCAATCTCAATTATCACAAGGAATTCCATGCAAGCATCCCTTACCAAACCCCAGTCCCGACCGCGTGGCGACAAACCCCGCGCCTCTCTCGGACGCGCCCTGCGCTATTTAACTCATTACAAACAGCAGGCGGCGCTCCCGTATTTATTTCTCATCGTCGCCACGCTCTCGCAGTTGGCAGTCCCGCGCATGGTGCGTAATGTGATCGACGCCGTCACCAGCGGATACATTGCCGACCAGGTTTTGCAGGCGCTGGATAAAATCCCCGCTTCATTCGTCGGGCAGGCTTTGCCTCGCATCCTCGAACTGACGGGTAGACCCGAGTCCACGACGCTGGACCAGCTCAAAGTCCAGTTGGAGGCGGATCTGGCAAATGCCCCGGGGACGCTGCTCAGCGCCATCCTCTTCATCATCCTCTTTGCTGTCTTGCGCGGATTGTTTGCGTTTCTGCAAGCGTATTGGGCGGAAAAAAATTCGCAGGCGGTTGCGTATGATCTGCGTAATGATCTGTATGCGAAGATTCAGCGTTTGTCGTTTTCGTATCACGATAAAAATCAGACGGGGCAGTTGATGATCCGCGCGACGGACGATGTGGAAAAAGTGCGCGTGTTCATCGGGCAGGGACTTTTGCAACTGGCAGGCGCGATCATTTTGCTGACGGGTACGCTGATCATTTTGTTCACGACCAATGTAACACTCGCCTGGACCGCCATGCCGATTCTGCCGACTGCGTTGGTGTTGTTCATTATTTTTGGCACGATCAGCCAGCCGTTGTTCGCGAAGGTTCAGCAAAAACTTTCCGCGTTGAACACGGTCTTGCAGGAAAACCTGGCGGGGATGAAGGTTATTAAATCGTTCACGCGCGAGAAACAACAGCAGACGCGCTTCCGCACCGCCGCCGATGACAGCATGAACCAAGCCATCGTAGTGGCGCGCGTGTTCACGTTCCTGTTCCCTGTCATCTTTCTGGTTGCGAATCTGGGTCAAGCCGCGATCTTGAATGTGGGCGGACAGGAGATCATCGCGGGCGCGTTGAGCATCGGCGAATGGCAGGAATTTTCGCTCTACCTCATTTACCTGTTTTTGCCGATTGCGCAGTTCGGATTCATCATCACCCAAATGGGACAAGCCTCCGCTTCGGCAACTCGCATCTTTGAAATTCTCGATACAAAATCGGACATCAGCGACAAGCCCGATGCGATCAAAATTCCTGATGTGAAAGGCAATGTGAAGTTCGAGGACGTCACCTTCCGTTATTTCAGCGGCGGCGAACCTGTGCTGGCGAATGTCACCTTTGAAGCGAAGTCTGGTGAAGCGATTGCCTTGCTCGGCGCAACAGGTTCAGGCAAGACCACCATCATCAATTTACTGCCGCGCTTCTACGACCCAACCGAAGGACGCATCACCATTGATGGTCACGACCTGCGCGATGTCACGCTTGATTCGCTCCGTTCGCAGATCGGCATCGTCTTGCAGGAAACAACCTTGTTCAGCGGAACGATCCGCGAGAACATCGCCTTTGGCAAACCCGATGCCAGCGACGAAGAAATTATCGCCGCCGCCAAAGCCGCGCAGGCGCACGACTTCATCGCGGGATTTCCTGAAGGCTACAACACGCACGTCGGCGAACGCGGACAAACCCTCTCTGGCGGACAAAAACAGCGCGTCGCCATCGCCCGCGCCCTGCTGCTCGACCCGCGCATTCTCATCCTCGACGACTCCACTTCCGCAGTGGACCTCAACACCGAAGCCGCCATCCAAAAAGCGCTCGACGTTTTGATGAAGGGGCGCACGTCTTTTGTCATCGCCCAGCGCATCGGCACCGTCATCAACGCGGATAAGATCATCGTCCTCGAAAAAGGCGCTGTCGTCGCTGAAGGCAAACACAAGGAACTTATGGAAGATAGTCCCATCTACGCAGAAATTTACAACTCGCAGATTTTAGTGAACGAAGGCAAGGCATAACATGGAATGTTTATTTGAAATCGAAATTTTCCCTCATCCACAGCCCTTCCCCCAAGGGGGGAAGGGAGTCTCTCCCCTCTCCCTGTGGGAGAGGGGCAGGGGTGAGGGTAAAGGCGG
>JAUXWL010000317.1 GCA_030680155.1 Anaerolineales bacterium | reverse complement strand
GTCGGACAGTTCAACGCCTTCCGCTTCCGTTCCGCCGCCTGATTCCGCGGCGGGAGCAGGCTGACAAGCTGCAAGCACAAGCGCCAGAAGGACAAGCAGGTAGGTCAATTTCTTTTTCATTTCTTCTCTCTCCTTATTTTTTTTCTAGTACCAAAACAACATGAGGATGTAGGGCAAAAGCGGCGAACTTCAGCCGCTTTTGCCCCTCAACTTTTAGGTTGTTTGGGCGCCAGTCTTTTTTGCCCCAACATGGGGGGCCAACGATTGGGCAGGAAATTACATGCCGTAGCACCACCTCCTTTCAAGGTATTTATGAAAGCAAAAGGAATGATGACAGATATGCCGCGCCGGCAACAATGACAACCGCAATCCCCGAGAGGATTTTGCCTGATTCATTTGTCTCCGCCAGTTCTTCGCGATAGCCGCCAAAAGAGCTCCACGCAAAGTAAAACCCGGATAATAGAAGAAGCCGCACAAACAAGTAGGTTACTGAAAAGCCGCCTGGAGCAAACACTGCGGGCAGGCTAAACAGCCCGTACAGACCCAAGCCCACCCCTGCGCCAATGGACATGGCGCGTGTATAAATAGCGCCGCCGTTTTGCGCGGTCAGGGAAAGCCCAACCAAGCCAATGGAACCGACCAACAATGCCGTAGACAAGGCGTTGATCTCCGGAGTTACGCCTTTACGGACGAGGGAATAAATATACAACGGCATCGTCTGGTCTCGAATCCCCTTGGTAAAGACAGTAATCAGGTAATCATCGAGAGACAATGTAAACGCCATCAATGCGCCGCCGATGATGCCCGGCATGAGCAATGGCAAGGTCACCCGCTTGAAGGTTTCCCATTCGTCCGCGCCGAGGTCGGCTGCGGCCTCTTCGAGGGAGCGGTCAAAATCCGCGAGACGGGCGCGGACGATGACATAGACAAAAGGGATATCAAAAGCAATGTGTGACATCGTAATGGTATGCAAGCCCGTCGTTGCACGGATTCCAAATACGTTTTGCAGAAACGGGAAAAGCGCTTGATTGAAGAACAACAGCAGGGAAATACCCATCACGATCTCAGGGATGACGATGGGCAAATATAGGTTGGCATCGAACGCCGTGCGGAGTTTGAATCGGAAGCGGTCCATCGCTATGGCAGTCAATGTGCCAATGGCTGTGGCAAACACCGTGGTTATCAAACCGACCAACAGGCTGTTGCGAGCGGCTTGCAGCAGTTCGGTGTTTTGAGATAATTTTGTGTACCACTGGGTTGAAAAGCCGGTGAACACAGCAACCGAGCGCGTATCATTGAAGGAGAAAACGATCAGGATAATCACCGGCAAATACAGGAAGCCAAACACCAGCGAGGCGTTGGCGCCCAACAGCCAGTTACCAATGCGCGTCCCAAGCCGCACCTTTTGACGGGGATAAACAGGGAAGGTACTCACATTGCCCTCCGAGTCTCTTCAGTACTGGAGCGGAAGTAGGCGATCACGCCGACCAACACCAAAGACATCAAGACCAGCGACATCGCCGAGCCAAAAGGCCAATTGCGCGCCACACCAAACTGACGGTTGATCAGCGTACCGATCATTTCCACCTTTCCGCCGCCCATAATGTCGGGGGTAATGAATGCCCCGACAACGGGAACAAATACCAGCACGAGCGCGGCGACCACGCCAGGCATGGTCATGGGCAGCATCACCCGCCAGAAGGCGCGTTGCGGCGGAGCGCCCAAATCCGCGGCGGCTTCCATTAGCGAATGATCAAATTTTTCGATGGAAGCATACATTGGCAGGACGGCGAATGGCAGGTAGCCATAGATCAAACCGACTACAACCGCAAATTCATTGAAGAGCAGGTCAAACGGCTGGTTGATCAACCCAATATTCATGAACAGGGTATTGATCAAACCTTCGGTCGCAAGCACTTGTTTGAGCGCATAGGTACGGACGAGGAAGTTTGTCCAAAAGGGGATGATAACCAGGATCATCAGCGTATCACGCCAGATCTGCTTTTGCTTCGAGATGAAATAGGAAAGCGGATAGCCGACGGCGATACACCAGAACGTCACCACCAGACCGATGCGGATGGAGTGACCGAAAATGCCGAGATAAAGGAAGGGGCTGCACGCAGAACCCGCAAAATCTGACGCACAGGAGTTAAAAAACAGAATGTAATTATCCAGCGTATATACTGGCGGAAGCTTAATGCCGCCTGCCCGTCCACGCTCGACAAAACTGATAAACAACATGATCAGGATCGGCAGGTTGAAAAACAGCAGGATCCACAGCGCCCCCGGCGACATTAACCCGATCAGTTGGGAATTCTTTTTACCGCGGAAGTATTTAAGCATCGAAACCTCCGCCCTACTCAGTAAGAAGGCTCGGCGACACGTAGGTGAAGGACATCATCACTTCGTCACCGCTCTTCGCAATGGACTTGTGTGCAAAAGAGGTATTCTGCTCGCGCACGCGCGCCTTTTGCCCACCGGGGAAACGCACGCCATACTGGGTATCCGTGCCGATATAAATAACTTCCTCGACACGTCCCTTCAAATTGTTGCCGTCCTTTATCTCGGAATTCAAGGTGAGTTTTTCGGGTCGAACCGCAACCGCCACCTGTTGACCGTTGGTGAACTTTCGGCTCGATTCGACGAAGACAACCCCGCTGCCGGGCAGATCAACCTCAACCACGTTCCCGTTCTGTCTCTTGACAACGCCATCAAGGAAATTCGTCTCGCCGATGAAATCAGCCACGAATTTATTGGCGGGGCGCTCGTAAATTTCCTCCGGCACACCGATCTGAAGCGCAAGTCCCTTGCTCATGACGGCGATACGGTCGCTCATGGTCAGAGCTTCCTCTTGATCGTGCGTAACATAGATAAAGGTGATGCCGACTTCACGCTGGAGGGTCTTTAATTCCAACTGCATCTCCTTGCGGAGTTTCAAATCAAGGGCGCCGAGGGGTTCGTCGAGGAGAAGAACTTCGGGTTTGTTGACCAGCGCCCGGGCGAGAGCGATGCGTTGTTGTTGTCCGCCGGATAATTGTTTGGGGCGGCGCATCTCCATACCAGGCAGGCGCACCATCTCCAACGCTTCCCCAACCCGTCGAATTCGATCAGTCCGCGAGACTCCCTTCATTTCCAGACCGAAGGCAATATTCTGCTCAACAGTCATGTGTGGAAAGAGTGCATATTGCTGGAAAACGGTATTGATGGGGCGCTGAAAAGCAGGCGTTTGGCTCATGTCTTTGCCATGAATAAGGATATTCCCGTCGGTGGGCAGTTCAAACCCGGCGATCATGCGCAATGAGGTTGTCTTGCCGCAGCCGGATGGTCCGAGCAGGGAAAAGAACTCTCCATCCTTGATCTGCATGGTGACGTGATTGACTGCCGCCAAAATGCCGCCCTCTGGTGTTACGAATTGTTTTACAATATCCTGCATTTCAACTGCAAACTCGCTACTAGCCATCTATCTTCTCCTCAAATAGTTTGATCTTTAAACCGCAGAACCAATCTCTTTAAGCGTATCGCCGAGACGGTCGAGCAACATATCCATTTGTTCTTTTGCAACAATGAGGGGCGGCTCGACGCGGACGGTCTGGGCGCTGGTCAATGTGCCAGCCACCAACACGCTGCGCTTGAACAAACCAGAAGCAACTTTATAACCGATCTCCGGTGTTTTGAAATGCATTCCGATCAAAAGACCTTTGCCGGTTATTTTCTCATAAATTTGCGGATACTGCGAAGCGAATTTCTCAAGTTGTGGAATCAGGTACGCGCCTTTATCAGCCGCCTGCTCCCATAATTTTTCCCGCAGTGTAATATGGATCGCCGCAATCGCCGCCGAACAGGCCAGCGCGCCGCCGCCGGTGGTGGTGGTATGCATGAACGGATTTGGGTACATCATCGGATGGAAGATCTCCTCCGTGGTGACCACCGCGCTGATCGGCATCACGCCGCCGCCCAGTGATTTGGCAACCGTGAGAATATCAGGAACCACATTCCAATGTTCCACGCCCCATAATCTGCCTGTGCGGCCCAAGCCTGTTTGTACTTCATCTGCTATCAACAACACGCCATGCTTCTTTGTCGCGGCGCGGATGCGGGGCCAGAAATCATCCGGCGGGACAATTGCCCCCGACTCGCCCTGGATCGGCTCGAACATCACCGCCGCAACGCCAATGCCGACCTTCTCACAGATTTCCAATTGCTTTTCGACGGCGTCCGCATCGCCGAACGGGACGTGGTAGACCTGTCCGCCATACATGGCTCCCATCGAAGCGCGGAAATCGGACTTGCCAATCAGCGAAAGCGAACCCATGGTCTTACCATGGAACGCCCTCACACCCACAATGAAGGCGGTCTTGCCTGTGTACAGCTTGGCGATCTTCATCGCCGCTTCATTGGCTTCCGTTCCGCTCGCGCCGAACCAACTATATTTCAAGTCGCCGGGGGTGATCGAAGCCAGCAGTTTCGCCAGCACGCCGCGCAGCGGATCGAGCAGTTCCTGCGAAGGCATGGGGGATCGCTCCAACTGCGCCCGCACCGTACTGACAACATCCGGATGACTCCAACCCAGGTCCATCATGCCATAGCCGCCGAGAAAATCCAGGTACTCGCGTCCCAATACATCCTTGAACACCGCGCCGGAGCCGCCCCATTCCACCGCCGCCCAATCGCCTGATTCGGTTACAGATTTACGATATTCAAGCCAGTTGCGGTTGTAATATTCCGCAAAATTATGGGTTGATTCAGAAATAATCGTATGAGCCTCATCCACAGTGGGGAACTCATTTTTGTGAATGAGATCGATCCAGCGGGATGAATAATCCAATGCGTCTTCGTAATCGTAGGTCATAAATCCTCGTTGCAATCTCCGGCGTAGAAGGCATTCTCTAATGCCGCCGTCGTAAGAGAACGACGGCTACGCGCGGGTTTAAAATTTCCTGCTCCACTCTTTGGGCCAGCGT